>WFOX01000174.1 GCA_015487905.1 Mariprofundales bacterium | reverse complement strand
TGCTGGCGCAATAGCCCCCGCACATCCTTGCCGTAGGAGCCGGCCTCGCGGCGAAAACAAGGCGTGAGCGCCGCATAGCGCAGCGGGAGTTTTTCGGCCTCCAGCACCTCACCTGCGTGCATCGCCACGAGCGGCACCTCGGCCGTCGGGATGAGATAAAGATCGTCGCGCTCGGCGCGGTAAAGCTCGTCCGCGAACTTCGGCAGTTGCCCCGCCTGCACGAGCGCATCCGCACGCACAAGCGCCGGCACCCAAACCTCGGCATAGCCGTGCTCGCGCGTGTGCAAATCCAGCATGAACTGGCCGAGCGCCCGATGCAGCCGCGCCCCAAGGCCGCGAAGGACGCTGAAGCGGCTGCCTGAGAGCTTGCCCGCGCGCTCGGTGTCCAGCCAGCCGAGCCGCTCGGCGATCTCCCAATGCGGCGGCGCCTCTTCGCGCGGATTCCCCCAGCGGCGCACCTCGCGGTTTTCGGTTTCATCGGCGCCGATGGGCACGCTCGGATGCGGCGGGTTCGGAAGCTCCAACAGCGCCTCTTGCCAGGCCTCTTCGGCTTGCCGGAACCGCTCTTCCTGGGCCTTGAGGCGCGCGCCCAGCTCGCGCATCGCCGCGATCGCCTCGCTCGCATCCTCGCCTTGGGCCTTCTTGCGCCCGATCTCCTTGGATGCGCGGTTGCGCTCGGCGCGCAAGCGATCCACCTCGGCTTGCAGGCGGCGGCGCTCCTCATCCAGCTCGGCCAATCGCGCCCATGCCGAGCCTTCGGCGACGAGTTCAGGATCGCGCGCGGTCAGGCGTTTCTCTACCTCAGCGCGGCGCTCGGGATCGCGAAGCAAGCGCGGGTCGATCACGATGCGGCCTCCTCCTCGTCTTCCACCTTGGCGACTGCGGCCACGGCCTCGTCCTCGCCGACCTCGGCGAGCTTGACACCCATCGTGTTGCGCCCGAGCACGGGCACGCTGCCCGCAGCGAAGCGGATGAGCCGGCCCGTGTTGGTCACAAGCGCAATGTCGTCCTCATCATCCACGAGCAAGGCGCCGACGACGAGACCATTGCGCCCGCCCGTCTTCATCGTGATCACACCCTGCCCGCCGCGGTGCTGGCGCGGGTATTCGGCAAGCGCCGTGCGCTTGCCATAGCCGCGCTCGGAAACGACGAGCAGCGTGAGATCGTCGCGATCCTCGCGCGGCGCGCGCACCATCGCGACGACGGCATCGTCCGCCGCAAGGCGCACGCCCATGACCCCGCGCGCTTGCCGCCCCATCGGGCGCACATCCTCCTCGGGAAAGCGGATCGCCTTGCCGTTGCGCGTGGTAAGCACGAGATCGCTTTCGCCGTCCGAGCGCGCGGCGGCGATGAGCGCATCATCCTCTTCCAGGCGCACGGCGATGATCCCCGTGCGGCGCATGTGGGCAAACTCAGAAAGGGCGGTCTTTTTCACGAAGCCGCGCCGGGTCGCGAGCACGATGAAGCCCTCGGCCTCATCGCCGTCCAAAAGCAATGTGGTGGAGACGCGCTCACCGGGCTCCAGCGCCAAAAGATTCACAAGCGCCTTGCCGCGCGCATCGCGCGCGGCCTCGGGGATTTCATAGACCTTGCGCCGAAAGGCGCGCCCGCGGTTCGTGAAGAAGAGCAGATCGGCATGGGTGCTGCCGACGATCACGCGCGCAACGAAGTCGCCTTCCTTCGTGCGCATCGCCGTCGCCCCCTTGCCGCCGCGGCGCTGGCGGCGGTAGGCGCTTGCGGGCGTGCGCTTGATGTAGCCGCCGTGCGTGATCGCGACAAGCACAAGCTCTTCCTGGATGAGATCGGCGAGATCAATCTCGCCGACCGCGCCTGTGATCTCGGTGCGGCGGGGATCGGCATGGCGCGCGCGCACCTCCTCCAGTTCCTTCACGATCTCGTCCATAAGCAGCTTCTCATCGGCCAAAATCGCGCGCAGGCGCGCGATCGTTTTTTGCAGCTCCTCGTATTCGGCGCGCAGCTTGTCGCGCTCCAGGCCCGTAAGCCGTTGCAGGCGCATGTCCAAAATGGCCTTCGCCTGCCGCTCGGTAAGGCCGAAGCGGTGCATGAGGCCGCTTTTGGCCTCATCGGGCGTTTTGCTTGCGCGGATGAGCGCCACGACCTCGTCAATGTGGTCCAGGGCGATGAGCAGGCCCTCCACGATGTGCGCGCGCTCCTCGGCCTTGGCAAGCTCAAAGAGCGTGCGGCGCGTGACGACCTGCTTGCGGTGTTCAATGAAGTGCAGCAAAAGCTCGCGCACGCCGCAGAGCTTCGGGCGGCCATCCACGAGCGCGAGGTAGTTGCAATGGAAGCTGCATTGCAGGTTCGTGTGCTTGTAGAGCTGGTTGAGCACGACCTCGGGCACGGCCTCGCGCTTGAGCTCAATGACGATGCGGATGCCCTCGCGGTTGGACTCATCGCGCAGATCGGCGATGCCCTCAATCTTCTTCTCGCGCACGAGATGGGCGATGGATTCCACGAGCTGCGCCTTATTCACCTGATAGGGAAGCTCGGAGACGATGAGCGCGCGCTTTTTGCCTTTCGGGTCTTCCTCCACCTCCACGCGCGCGCGCATCGTGATGGAGCCGCGGCCCGTGAGGAAGGCCTTGCGCATCCCCTCGCGGCCGCAGATGAAGGCGCCCGTCGGGAAATCCGGCCCGGGCAGGATCTGCATGAGTTCTTCGTCGGAAATCTCAGGTTTGCGGATGAGCGCGATCGTGGCTGCAATCGTCTCGCCAAGATTGTGCGGCGGGATGTTCGTGGCCATGCCCACGGCAATGCCCTGCGAGCCATTCACAAGCAGGTTCGGAAAGCGCGCGGGCAGCACCACGGGTTCCTTGAGCGAGCCGTCGTAGTG
>WFOX01000173.1 GCA_015487905.1 Mariprofundales bacterium | reverse complement strand
TGGATCGGCGCTTGCGCGCATTGCTCGGGCTTGTGGAGGATGTGGCCTATCGGCCCGCAAGCCGCAGGCTTGCCGAGCGCTTGCTTGCGCTTGCGGATGCAAGCGGGGAGCTGCGCGCCACCCATCAGGCGCTTGCGGAAGAGATCGGGGCAGCGCGCGAATCCGTAAGCCGCGCACTCAAAAGCTTTGAACGCAAGGGTTGGGTGATGCTCGGGCGCGGGCATTTGCGCATCTTGAACGAGGAGGCGCTGCGCCGCTTTGCCGAAGACGGCTTTTAGGTGATCTTTTCACGGTCTTTTGCTTGGCTCATCCCTATGATTAGAACAGATCCCAAGGAAGGAGGCATGCCATGAAAGCGAATGTCGGTGGTGTGGATCGCGCGTTGCGTGCGGTTTTGGGCGTTGTGCTTGCAGCGGCAGGCGGCGCAGGGCTTGCCGGCAAGCTGGCCGTAAGCTCAGGCGCCGCATGGGCGATGCTGGTTGTGGGGCTTGTGCTTTTCGGCACGGCCTTGATCCGCTTCTGCCCCTTGTATCTGCCGCTTGGCATCAGCACAGCGAAGAAGGACTAAGGCAAAAGCAAGCCGAATGAGGGGGCGGCGCAGGCCGCCCCTTTCGTTTTCGCCTCTTCGGCGGCATCTTCGCGCGCATGCGCATGTTTCTCATCTACATGGCCGCGTTCGTCGTGATTGTGGCCGGCATGCGGGCGGCCAAGCCCTTGCTTGCGCCGTTTTTGCTCGCGCTGTTCGTGGCTGTTGCGTGTTTGCCGGCGCTTTGGTGGCTGCTTGCGCATCGCGTGCGCCCGGCCGTGGCGATTGGCGGCATTGCGCTGGGCTTGCTTGCATTGATCTCGGCTGTTGGGGCGTTTCTTGGCAAAACCGCTGCGGCGTTCAGTGCGCGCTTGCCCGTGTATGAGCAAGGCTTGCGCGAGCGGCTTGCCGGGGTGTTGGATCAAATCGCAAGCTGGGGGCTTGTGCCGGAGCCGCAGGCGCTGGGCGATCTTTTGGATCCGGCCGTGGCGTTGAAGTGGGCTGCGGATTTCATGGCGGGCTTGGGGGGCGTGCTCACAAGCACATTCCTCATCGTTTTTACGGTCGTGTTTTTGCTGTTTGAGTTCGTGGCGCTGCCGCACAAGTGGCGTGCGCTTGGCGAGCACGCGCCGGATGAGCGGCATCTCGTGCGCGTGCTGGAAAGCGTCAAGCGTTATCTTGTGGTCAAGACATGGATCAGCCTTGCCACGGGCGTGCTCGCTGCGGCTTGGCTTGCGCTTTTGCATGTGGATTTTCCGCTGCTTTGGGGGCTTGTGGCCTTTTTGCTCAACTTCGTGCCGAACATCGGCTCGGTCATTGCCGCGATTCCGCCCCTGCTGCTTGCGATCGTGCAGCACTCGTGGCTATCCGCGCTGCTTGTAGCGATGGGATATTTGCTCATCAACCTCGTGCTCGGCGGCATCGTGGAGCCGCGGCTTTTGGGCCGCAGCGTGGGGCTATCGGCACTCGTGGTCTTTGTTTCGTTGGGCTTTTGGGGCTGGGTGCTTGGGCCTGTGGGCATGCTGTTGTCCGCGCCGCTTACGATGATCGTTCGGATTGCGCTGGAGGCTGATCCGCGCACGCGCTGGCTTGCCGTGCTGTTGGGGCCGGATCCCGAGCCGCGGCGGGTCGTGCTTGCGCACAATCGCGCGATTGATTCCGAGCGAAGCTCGCCGAAGACTTAGCAACGAATCCAAGGGAGGCGAAGGGTATGATGCCGGGTTTGCGACGCGTGGCGGTGATCGGCGGAAGCGGCTTCATCGGCCATGAGCTTGTGCATGCGCTCACCCGCCGCGGCTGGCGCGTGCATGTGGGGTGCCGCAGGCCGCATCGCGCGCGCGAGCTTTTGATCCATCAAACGCGCATTCGCGCCGTCAATGCAGCCACGGGAAAAGGCTTGGAAGCCCTTTTGCAAGGGGTGGAGGCCGTCGTCTATCTCGCCGGGATTCTTTACGAAAAAGGTCAGCAAACCTTTGAGGCCGTGCATGTGCGCGGCGTGGAGCACACGATAGAAGCCATGCGCAAGCTGGGCGTGCGGCGGCTTGTGCATGTAAGCGCGCTTGCCGCAGGCGAGGTGCCGGACTCGCGCTATGCCAAGACGAAGGCCGAGGGTGAGGCGCGCGTGCGCGCAAGCGGGCTTGAGTGGACGATCATGCGCCCAAGCGTGGTTGTGGGCGCGGGCGATGGGCTGTTTACGCCGCTCAAACGCTGGGCGAAAAGGCTTCCGTTCGTGCCCGTGATTGAACCTCAAGCGCGGCTTGCGCCGGTGTGGGTGCGCGATGTGGCGCGCGCGCTGGCGATGAGCTTGGAGGATCCGCGCGCAATCGGCGAGACCTTCACGCTTGCCGGGCCCAAGACCTATACGATGCGCGAGCTTGCGGAGCTTATGCTCAAGACGCTCGGTTGGCGCAAGCCCGTTTGGGAGGTGCCGAGCGGGCTTGCCGATCTCATGGCGCGGTTGGGGGAGTGGTTTCCCGTGCCGCCTTTGACGCGGGAGCAGCTTTTGCTGCTGCGGCATGGAAGTGTTCCCAAGGGCGAGCCGTTTCCGTCCCAGTTCGGTGAGCCTGCGCGCTTGGAAGAGATTTTGCCGCGCTTCATTCATGGGCCGCAGGCCGCGCTCGTGCAGGATTGGCTCAATCGTTCGCGTCGGCTTTACCGCACGAGCCTTATGGGCACAGGCGAAGAGGAGCACGCTTGACCGCGTCCGTCTGGGCCTTTGCAGGGCTGGGCTATCTTTTGGGCTCCATTCCGTTCGGGGTCATCTTCAGCCGCCTCATCGCTGGCCGCGATCCGCGCACGGTGGGAAGCGGCAACATCGGTGCCACGAACGCCTTGCGCACGGGCGGTCGGCTTGTGGGCGGGCTTACGCTTGTCGCCGATATCGCCAAAGGGGCGGTTCCTGCTTGGCTTGCGCTTGCGAAAGGGGAGCAGGCGTGGATCGCCGCAGCCGCAGGCGCCTATTTGGGGCACCTGTTTCCGATTTGGCTGCGCTTTCGCGGCGGCAAGGGGATTGCGACGATGTTCGGCGTTGTGGCGCCATGGGCGCCGGCCATCGCGGCGCTTGCGTTCGCCGTTTGGCTTTTGGTGCTCAAGCTCGTGCGCTATGTGTCCGTGGCTTCGCTTGCCGCCGCGTGGCTTCTTCCCGTGCTGGGGTGGTTGTTTGGCGCCTCATGGCAAGCGATCGCGTTGCTTGCTGGCATTGCCGTGCTTTCCACTTGGCGCCATCGCGACAACATCGCGCGGCTTGCGCGCGGAGAGGAGCCCAGCGTGGATGCGGATCGGCGCGCGCGCGAGGACGAGTTGCGCAGGCAGCAAAGCTCGTCCATAGTTCAACGAGGCCGTGCCGGGAGGTGAAGTCATGCGCGCGCTTTGGCTCGTGGGGTTGTTCGTTGCGGGGCTTGCGCAGGCGGACGAGCTTGCGATGCCCACGAAAGACGACCTGCGGCCCGATGCCCCGCGCGTGTATATCGTAAAACCCGGCGACACGCTTTGGGACATCGCGGCGCGCTTTTTCAAGGATCCGCACAAATGGATCAAGATTTGGGAGCGCAACCTTTACATCACGAATCCGGATCTCATCTATCCCGGGCAGCGCATCGTGCTTGAGACCGTGCGCAAGGGCGGCAAGGAGACCGTGCGCTTGCGCATAGAGCGTCTGCGACCCAAGGTTGTCGTAAAGCCCGTGCAGCGCTTGGAAAAGCCTGTGCAGCGCGCATTGATGGTGGCCGCGATGCAGCGCCAGGACTTCATCCTCTCGGCGGAGGAGCTTGCTGCTGCGGGCTATGTGCTGGAAGGCAAGGATGAGCGGATTCATTTCGGGGCAGGCGATCTCATCTATGTGCGGCTTGCCCGTCCCGCCAAGCCCGGCATGCTCATGGACATCTTCCGGCCGAGCCGCACGCTGTATCATCCCGAAACGCACAAGCCTGTGGGCGTGCTCGTGATCCATTTGGGGCGTGCCAAGCTTTTGGATCGCACGCGCGACGGGATCTGGCATGCGCGCATCGTGGAATCCTTCGCCGAGATCGCGCGCGGCGATCGTTTGCAGCCCGCCCACCCCGTGGTGCCGCGCTTGGAGCCGCGCTTTTTGGCGCGGCATGTGGAAGGCCGCGTGCTTTACATCCGCGATGAGGCCACCGAGGCCGGCCAAAACCAAGTCATCGGCGTGGATCTCGGCTTGGACGCGGGGCTTGCGCCTGGCACGGTGCTTGCCGTGTATCGGCGTGGGCGCAAGGTGGAGGATGTGCGCAGCGAAAAAGAGGTGCAGCTTCCCGAGGAGAAGATCGCCGAGGTGATGGTGCTCGTGCCGCAACGGCGCGCCTCCATCGCGATCGTCACGGACTCATTGGAGCCGTTGCACGTCGGTGACATCGTGCGCAGCGTCGCCGCCCGCTGATCCTTTCGCACATCGCGCCTGGCTTTTGCTCGCGCTTGCTCCGGGATTGGGGCCTGCGCGGGCGCGGCGGCTGATCCGCAAGGCAGGCGGCGCCGAGGCCCTTGTGCGCGATCCCCCAGGATGGTTGCGCAAGCCGCTTGCTGCGGCTGAGGCCGAAGCCGAAAAGCTTACGCAAAGCATGGCGGGGCAAGGCTTTGTGCTGACCCCCGCAGATCCGGAGTGGCCCCAAGCGTTAGAGATGTTGCCGGCGGCGCCGCTTGCGTTGTTCGGGCTTGGCGCCCGGGCAGTGCTGCAACGAATGCCGCGCATCGGCGTGACAGGCAGCCGCCGCGCGCTTGCGGAGACGCAGCATGTGCTGCGCGCTTGGGGAAGGTATTGGGCGCGCGCAGGCGCTTGCGTGTGCGCGGGGTTGGAGGGCGCCGCCGATTGCGCGGCGCTGGAAGGCGCATGGGAGACCCAAGGCGCGTGCCTTGGGATCGCGGCAAGCGGGCTGAAGGCGCTTTCGGCGAGCGCTGCGCGCACGGCGAGGTCTTTGCTTGCAGCCGGCGGCGCGGTCGTCTCGGAGCTTGCGCCGCATGTGCATGCAAGCAAGGCCGCCTATGCGCGGCGCGCGCAGTTGCTCGCTGCATTTGCCGATGCGCTCGTCGTTGCGGAAGCAAGCGCGCACTCGCATGCGCT
>WFOX01000172.1 GCA_015487905.1 Mariprofundales bacterium | reverse complement strand
TCGGAAGAGGGCGCGCAGGCGACCCTGGCGCTGGAGGCCGCCCAGCGCTGGCTGGATGCGTTCGTGGCGGAGAAAAGGCTTGCGGCGGCGCGTGCCAAGGTCCAAGCCGCGCGCAAGGCCGCGGCGATCGCGAAAACACGCTGGCAGGCGGGCGCAGCGCCCAAGCGCGTGTTTTTGGAGGCGAAGGCGCAGGCCGCCGCCGCCCGCGCCGAGGTTTTGGCCGCCGAAGCGAAGCTCAAGGACGCCCGCGCGCGGCTTGCGGAGTTGATCGGGAAGATACCCGAAGCGCTCGGCACGCTTGGCGATCTTCCGCCGATGCTGGCCTTGGCGCCTGAGGATGCGCTGTCCGTGCGCATCGCGCGACTTCGCTTGCGCCTGGCCGAAACGCAGGCCGAAGAAGCGCTTGGGGTGGCCTTGCCGGGCGTGGATCTCGTCGCCGGCATCCGGCGCGAGAAGACGACGAACACGCTCTTTGGCACGGGGCAGACGCGCCGCGACCGCTTCGTGGGCCTGCAAGTGGAGGTGCCGATCTATGCGGGCGGCGGCGCCTGGGCCGAATACGACCGCCGCAAGGCGCTCGTGGAGGCCGCGCGCTGGCGTGTGGATGAGGCGCGCGCGAAGGCGCAAACGGCCATTGCCGCAGCACGGCGCAACGATCATGTGCTGGCTGCGCGCATCGCGGCGCTGGAAGACGCGCTTGCGGCCGCGCGTGAGGCCGTGCTGGCCGCACGCGCGGCCTATGAGGCCGGCGCGGGCACCGTGGATGCCTGGCTGGATGCCGAGGCGCGCCTTGCGCGCATGCGCGCGGATCTTGCCGCGGCCCGCGCCCTGCGCAGGCTCGTTCGCCTTCAGCTTGCGGCGCTTGCGGGTCGGGTGCCGCAAGGCCGGTGGTAGCAAGCGCCGGCGTGGGCGTCGGGTGAAGCCTGTGTCGGGCTAAAGCCCGACCTACGGGGCCTTTTGCAGGTGTTTTGCAAGGATTTCTGTAGGCCGCCCTTCAGGGCGACACCAGGCCGGCGTCAGCGCCCCTGCAGCAGCCGCTCGGCCAACTCCGGCGGCAATCCCTGCGCGCGGATGTCGCGCGCCACGGCGGCGAGATCGTATTCCAAACAGAGCCAGCGCATGCCCTCGGGCGTGACGATGGCTGCCTGCGCGCCGGGCCGCCCGTCGCGCGGCTGGCCCACGGCCCCCGGATTGAGCAGAAGATGCGCCCGCCCCGCAAACGAAAGCCCCGCCTCGCCGAACGCGCGCCCGCGGCTGCCGTCTTCGTCCTCCCAATATCCCCCTTGCAGGTGCGAATGGCCGTGCAGGCAGAGCCACACGCCATGCTCACGCATCCAGTCCAGATTGCGCTCCCAGGTCTGCTCATAGACATAGGCGTTGAAGTAGGTGCGATCCACGGGCGCGCCGTGCAAGGCGAGCACCCTGCGCCCCTGCACCTCGCCCTCATGCTTGAGCGGCAGGCCGGCAAGCCATTCCAGATCGTTTTCGGAAAGCTGCGCGCGCGTCCATTCGGCGGCGCGCCGGGCCGTGCGCGACATCGCCACGCGCGCAGGCGCGCCGTGCGCTACATAGTAGTCGTGGTTGCCCATGATGCAGGGCATGCCAAGCTCGCGCACGCGCGCAATGCAGGCGCGCGGATGCGGCCCGTAGCCGACGACATCGCCCAGGCACAGGAACTGGCGCACGCCGTGCATGGTGAGCACATTCAGCGCCACCTCCAGCGCCGCAAGGTTGCCGTGGATATCCGCGATCACGCCCACGGGCTGGTGCCAATCCAGGCCCTGGAAGGCGTCTTCCTTCACGGTCAGCGCAGCAAGGAGCGCCTGCCGCTGCCGCTCGGCGAAGGCCGGCAGAAACAGCTCGCGCAATGCCTCCACCACAAGGCGCAGCTCAATCGGGCGCGCATCGCGCAGCGCCTCGCGCACCGCCTTACCGAGCAGGCGCGCCTCCGCCTCGCCGAGCCAGTCCCGCCCGAACAGGCGCAGCCACTGGCCGAGCATGGCCACGAATGAGCGGTGCTCATCCGCGGGAAAGAAATCGTCATCCAGATAGAAGAGCCGCCCCGCCGCATCCAGCCCGAAGTTGGACAGCCCCTCGTCCAGCCGCTGGCCATGTGCGCGCCAAAAGCGCAGATACAGGCGCACAATGTCGGCAAGCCGCTCGGCCGGGGCTGCATCCGCCGCCCAGTCGTGCATGTGCAATGGCGCAAGCCGCGGCGCGAGATTCGCCGCCGCCCAGCCGCGCGGCGTTTCCACCACAAGCCAGGTGCGCGCGGGATGATGCACGCCGTAGCGCCGCTCCGCCTCCAGGCGCTTGTTCGCCCAGGCCAGCGCCAGCTCGCGGCTGCCGAAGTGATGTTCTTCACGCAGCTTGAGCACCCAGGCGTCATCGGCATGCACGCGCGTCGTCGGTCGCCCGACGAAAAAGCCGTTGTGTTGCAATGGGGTGGCTTCGCGCGCCAGCAGTCGCTCCGCAATGGCCAAGCGCTGTGCATTGTCTTTTTCCGGCGCGGCGGACAGGATGCCCACGATGTGCATGCGCTGCATGCGGCGCAGTCTGCGCAGCGGGGGTCGGCGGGACAATGCAACACTTGCTCCTCATGCGGCGGGCCATCGTGCGCAAAAAGCCCGTGCGTATCGTCTTCTCCACGCCGCAGGGGCCGAGCGCCGTCCATCTCGGCCCGGGCGCCATTGCGGCGAAGAACCTCAAGCGGCTGGATGACTTCTGGTTCACGGACACGGCGCAGAGCGCGCCGGCGCCTTGGGATGCGGCGCAGCCGACCGTGCCCGTGCAGCAGGCCGTGATTGCCTCCATCAATCGGCTGGCCTTTACGGAAACGCAGATGCACGAGCTGGAGGCCTTCGCGGCCAAGCTGCCGCCCGTGCATGTGCGCCTGGCGCCGCTCCACCGCTTCGGCATGAAGGACTTCACGGCCTATATCCAGCTTCACAGCCGCTTCATCCAGCATGGGCCGGTGATGCTGAGCGCCTGGCTTACCGAGTTTCAGAACGGCGAGATGCGCGTGCAGCGCCATCGCGTGTTTCTGATCACCTTCGTGCTCGGCCTGCTCGCGGCACCGCCGAAGGAAAAGAAGGGAGAAGCAAGGCCCGCCGCCAAGGATGCGTCGCCGCGCAAAAGCGCGCTGTTGCAGCGCATCATCGGCCGCATCAGGAGCATGCGATGAGCGCGACCAGGCAAGTGCTCAAGCTCGTGATCACGGGGCCGGTCAATGCCGGCAAGACGACGCTTGTGAAGCATCTTTGCGATGCGCAATTCACGGGCAGCGACGCGCCGGCCACCGATGAGGTCGCCAAGCTCAAGGCCTTCACAACCGTGGGTCTGGACTTCGGCATCCTCAAGGTGGATGGCACGCTGGAGCTGCATCTCGTCGGCACGCCCGGCCAGGCGCGCTTCAACTTCATGTGGGACATCCTCTCGCGCGGCGCGATCGGAGCCGTGTTCCTCGTGGATTCCACGAGCGCCGATTCGCTCGCCGAGATGCGCAAGATGTATGACTACTTCGCCAAGCGCGTGGACCTGCCCGCCGTCGTCGGTGCCACCAAGCAGGATTTGCCGGGCGCGCGTGCGCCCGATGCGATCGCCGAGGCCCTCGGCCTCGGCCCCGAGGTGCCCGTGTTGCCCGTGGATGCGCGCGAACCCGATCAAACGCGCGCGCTGGTGCTCACGCTTTTGGAAAACGCGCTTGTCGCCGCGCTCGCCGAAGAGGAAGAAGAAGGTTTGTAGCTTCCTGTCTCCCTCCTCCTCCCTTGGAACCGAGACAGGCCGGGCGCGCGGAGCATTCCGCGCGCCTTTTTTGCGCGGCGCAAAAAAGGGCAGCCCAAGGGCCACCCTGCTGCGAACAGCATCGCCCCTTCACGGGCACATCGGCGCCACCTCCTGGATCGCGCGGCGCACCGCCGTCCAGCCCATGCCGAGGTTCGTCGTCGTGCGCGTGATCAGGACGAGCAGGCAATCGGGCTTGTCCGGGATGATGCTCATGAAGTGGTAGGTGCCGTCCGTGGTCATCTGGATTTCCTTGATGTGGTAGCTCGGCTCCTCGCCGCGCTGCGCCGCGAGCATCTTCTCCACGGCGGTCACGGTCTTGCCGCGGAACATATCCACGGCGGCGGCGGCCACCGCATCCACATAGGACTGCGTGAAATAGGGGATGTTGTGATGCACGCCGAGCATCAGGCCGGTGTTGAGGTCCACGACGGCGGCCCCGAGCGCGCCGTCCACCTCTTCCACGAGCTGCTTGAGTCGATCGTTCAGCGACATGGTGTCATCTCCTCCCTTTGTTGTGGATCAGGACGCCGATGCGCCCCGCTTCTGCGCCACCTCCTGCAGCACGCGCTGGACGAGCTCGTCCAGCGACACGCGCCCGGCGGCAGGCGCAGATTCGCTCTCCTCCTCGCCCGCGCGGGCGATGGCCTCCATGAGCCGGCCCGCGGCGGCACGCGCCCGGCTCAGCACCATGCCCAGGTTCATGCCCGCATCGCCGGCGACAGCCAGGGCCATGTTCTCGCCCACATGGATGAGCGCCACCGTGTGCGCTTCCGAGGTGAGCACCACCTGCTTCGCCCTGGCCGCGCTGCCCGTGGCCTGGCCGAGCAGCGAATCCGCAAGCGCCACGAGCGAGGCCGTCATCGCCGCCGAGGCGTCGGGCTCCATCGGCAGGCGCAGCGCATGCGCCACGGGCAGGCCGTCGGCTGTCGCGAGAATGGCCGCGCCGGCCCCGCCCTCTTTCACAAGCTCTTCAAGAATGCCCTCGCAAGCCTTGCGCAATCGTTCATCCATGCTCTCCCTCCTCGCTGGCGATTCCCATTGCGCGTGCCACGCAGGCGCGCATGCGCGCAAACAGGGCCTTCGTGCCGCGCGGCGGGCGCCGCCCCCAAGCGGCGAGATACATGCCTTGGCCGCCCGCCTCGGCGCGCGCGGCCAAGAGCACGCCCTTGCCGGCGAAGGCGAGCATCAAAACCGCGGGCGCCTCGCCGTGCAGGGTCTCGCCCAGGCGCGCGGATGTCTCCACCGCCATCGGCAGATAGGACGCAAACGCCTCACCGAGGGACTCGCCTACCTCCAACATCGCCAGCCCCTGTTCATTGACGGCCACAAGCCCCTTCATTTCGTGCCGGAGCAAAAGCTCCGCGAACTCCTCCCTCGGCTGCATAGCGCGTCAAGATAGCCCGAGCAATAGGCGCGGGCAATCGGCACAGACCGGTGAGACCCTGCGGTTTCCTGTCGCCCTGAAGTGCAACCGACATTGCATCTTGCAAACCGCCTGCAAAAAACGCTCCGTAGGTCGGCCTTCAGCCCGACACCCCTGCCGGCGCTTGCCACCACCGGCCTTGCGGCGCTTGCGGGCAAGGTCGTCGTCCCTGCGAGCCATCCTAAAAAGCGCTGAATCGTGCCAGGGCCATCACGCATGGGGTCTTGAAGAAGAACAATCCGCCCCTATAAAGGGGATGCGAAGAGAAAAGATCCGTGCAAGCGGCACGGATGGAGAAATCTTCAGGGAAGGACAGAAAAATCAAAGGAGGAGGTGAGAAATGGCCCTGGTTCGTTGGTCGCCGTGGCGCGAGCTGGAAGAAATGCAGCGCACGCTGAGCCGCTTGCTTGGTGAGGCGGCGCCGGCAACGGAAGAGGGCGTGTGGCTGCCGGCGGTGGATATCCGCGAGACCGACGACGCGCTCATCGTGGAGGCGGAGCTGCCCGGGATTGAGCGCAAGGATGTGAAGGTGGACATCAAGGATGGTGTGCTCACGATCTCGGGCGAGCGCAAGTATGAGAAGGAGACGGAAGAGGAGAACATCCATCGCATGGAGCGCGTGTATGGTCGGTTCTCGCGCAGCTTCAGCCTCCCCAACAATGTGGATGTGGACAAGGTGGAGGCGAAGCTGAAGAACGGCGTGCTCACCGTGCGGCTGCCGAAGAAGGAGACGGCTCGCGCGCGCACGGTGGAGATCAAGTAAGGCGGGTGTGAGGAGATCGTGCCTTCGTGGCACGAAAGAGGGCCGCGCGATGCGGCCCGTTTTCTTTTTGCTAAGATTCTTGGCGCAAGCTTGCCACAGAAGGAGGGGTGCCATGCACATGAAAAGAGCACTGATGTGGATGGTGGCGGCGCTGGGCCTAGCCGGTGTGGCGATGGCGGATCCCGTGGAGGACTCCATAGATGCCGCGCGCAAGGCCTACGAGGCGGGTCGCTACAGCGAAGCGATCAAGGAGCTGGACTTCGCGGCTCAGCTCATCCGTCAGAAGAAGGCCAAGCAACTGGAAGAGGTCTTTCCGGCACCGCTTTCTGGTTGGCAGGCGCAAAAGCCCAGGGTGCAGGTGGCCGGGCGCGCGTTTTTAGGGGGCGGCATCTCCGCGCAGCGCGCTTACACGAAGAACGAAGCGCGCGTGCAGATTGAAATCACGATGAACAATCCCATGCTGCAAACCTTTTTGGGACTGATCGGCAATCCCATGTTCGTGGGTCCCAATCAGCAGCTTGTGCGCGTGCAAGGGGAGCCTGCGTTGCTCAAGTATGATCCATCCGCCAAGTCCGGCGAGCTTTCGCTGGCGTTGGAACGCAAGGTGTTCATCAGCGTGCGCGGAAGCGGCATTGACAGCCAAGATGTGCTGCTCAGCTACGCCAATCGCATCAATTTCCAAAAGCTGCGGGAGGTGTTGCTCAAGTAAACACGGAAAGCCCAAGGCGCGCCGCAAGCGTCTCCAAGGCCGCGCGGGCGGGGGCTTCGGGGCCGGCCACGCTCACCGCAAGCTCCTCGCCCCAAACCGTTTCCGCAAGCGCGCGCACGCTGGATGCGTCCGTTTCCTGCACCCAGTCCAGCTCTTCCTGCATCGCGTGCGGTTCCTCCAAAAACGCGTCGCCCAAGCGTTCCAGCACGCGTAGCGGGCGATCCAAGCTCATGCGCAAGCTGGCCGTGAGTTGTTTGCGCGCAAGCGCAAGCCGAGTTTCGGAAACGTTTTCTCCCACAAAGCGTTGCAATGTCGTCGCCACGGCCTCGGCGCACTCCTTGGCGACTTCAGGCGCGCACGAGGCCTCCACCGTCCAAACGCTGAGTTGCTCGTAGCGATCCCAATGCGAGCCTACCGAGTAAGCAAGCCCGCGCTTTTCGCGCACCTCTTGAAAGAGCATGGAACTCATGCCGGCACCGAGCACTTGATTGGCCAGCGCCGCCGGCGCGCGCCGGCGATCCCGCAAAGGCTCGTGCAAGGCGCTGATGAGGATATGCACTTGCTCGCTGCGACGCGCAAAGCAGCGCGCGCCCGGCGCAAACGCGGGGCGGGAAGGCTCAGCTTTTGCGGCGGCTTGGGGCACCTCAAGGGCGGCGGCCGCATCCATGACCGCTTCCGCAGAAATGCCGCCGCAGGCGGCGATGAGCAATCGCGGTGCGCCGAAGCTGCGCTGATGAAAGGCGCGCAAGTCCTCTACGCTTGCTGCGGCCAGC
>WFOX01000171.1 GCA_015487905.1 Mariprofundales bacterium | reverse complement strand
ATGGCACCGTGGCTTTGGAGGCGGCGCTGCGCGCGCTGGGCATCGGATGGGGCGATGAGGTGATCGTGCCGCCGCGCTCGTTCATCGCCTCGGCCTCGGCGGTGGCGTTGGTGGGTGCGCGGCCCGTCTTTACCGATGTGGATCGGGATTCGCAAAACCTGGATCCCGAGGATGTCGCCCGCCGCATCACGCCGCGCACGAAGGCGATCGTGGCCGTGCATCTTGCGGGCTGGCCGTGCGAGATGGATGCACTCAAGGAGCTTGCCGACAGCCACGGCCTTGCGCTTATTGAGGACTGCGCGCAGGCGCATGGTGCGCGCTATCGTGAAAGAGCCGTGGGCAGCTGGGGCGATGCGGCGGCATGGAGCTTCTGTCAGGACAAGATCATCAGCACGCTGGGCGAAGGCGGCATGATCACCACAAGCCGCGCGGATGTGCGCGAAGCGGTCTGGTCGTGGAAGGATCACGGCAAGGTCCGTGCGCGCATGGAACGCATCAAGCCGTCAGCGGAATACCAATGGGTGCACGAGCGCTTGGGCACGAACCTGCGCATGACGGAGGCGCAGGCCGCCGTGGGGCGGATTCAGCTGCGGCGGTTGGAGGAGATGCGCGCAAGGCGTGCGGCGGCGGCCAAGCGGATTCTGGATGCTTGCGCATCCTTTGAGGCCTTGCGCGTGCCGCGCCCGCCGGCGCATGTTGTGCATGCCTGGTATCGCTGCTATGCCTTCGTGCGGCCCGAGCGCCTGCGCAAGGGCTGGGATCGGCGGCGCATCGTGGAGGCGCTGCGCGCGCAAGGTGTCGCCTGCGGTGCGGGGGTGTGTCCCGAGCTCTATCGCGAGCAGGCGCTTGCCGCCTATGCGTCGCCGGCGCCGCTTCCCGTCGCGCGTGAGCTTGGTGAGACGAGCATCATGTTCGTCGTCCATCCGCGCATGTCGGATGAAGCGTTGGAGCGCATCGGAAAGGCCATTGAAACGGTGATGAAAGAGGCTTCGCGTTAGATCCTCGCCGCAGGTGTGGCCGAGGGCGGCGAAGGCGGGCCTTCCTCGCGCGCGACGATCGCGCCGGCAAGCACGATGAGCGCGCCGCCCGCAAGCCCCCAGAGGCTCGGCACCTCATCCCAAATCCCCCAGCCAAGCAGCATCGCGAAGACGACGCTCAAATAGCCGAGTGGAGAGACCCGCGCGGCCGGCGCAAGCTCATAGGCCTTGGTCATCGCAAGCTGGCCGAGCGAGCCGAAGAGCCCGAGGCCCAGCACCCACGGAAGCGAAGCAAGCGCCGGCGCGCGAAAGTCCGTAAGCGCAGGCAAAAGCGATCCCAAAGCAGCCGTGAGCGTAAACCATGCCACGATCACGATGGGTTCCTCTTGCTTGGCCAGCTTGCGCACGAGCGCAAGCGCAAGTCCTGCAAGCACCCCTGACGCAAGCCCCACAAGCCCGTGCCAACTGGCCGCAGCCGAAGAGGGATGAAACACGAGCGCCACGCCGACAAGCCCAAGCGCAAGCGCGAGCACGCGCGCGCGGTTGAGGTGCTCACCAAGCAACCCAAGCGCAAAGATGGCCACGAACAAGGGCGAGGTGTAGTTGAGCAGCATCGCATCCGCAAGCGGCAGCGTTTTCAAGGCCCAAAAATAGCAGGCCATCGCGGCCAGCCCCGCAAGCGAGCGCGCGAGATGCCAGCCCCAGCGCGGCGAAAGAAGCTTTCGCCTTGCGCGCCAGATCAGCGGTGCGAGCAGCAACAGCGCGATCGCGTTGCGGAAGAACACGACTTCCCAAAACGGCAAGGCATGACTTGCCGCGCGCACGCATGCCGCCATCAGCGAAAAGCTGGCTGCGGCGGCCACCCCAAGCAGCACCCAACGCGGCGCGATCATCGGCGCGCCAAAAGCCCCTGCAGCACAAGCGCCACGGCGCCGAGCGTGATCGCGGTATCGGCGAGGTTGAACGCAGGCCAATGATGCGGCCCCCAATGCGCATCAATGAAGTCCACGACATAGCCAAGCCGCAGCCGATCCAAGAGGTTGCCCGCAGCCCCGGCCAAAATCGCCGCAATCGCCCATTGCTCCAGGGCGTTTTCGGCCTTCCACCACGCGCGCACGAGAAACCCCGCCACCCCAAGCACAATCACGACGAGCGCCGATGTGGGCACATCGGCAAGCAAGGAAAAGGCGATCCCCGTGTTGTGGGCGCGCACAAGCCCCAACCATCCCGGCACGAGTTCGCGCGGGGCGAAGGAAGCGGATTCCACCCATGCCTTCGTGGCTTGATCCAACGCAAGCCAAACAAGCGCAAATGCGGCTTGATGTGCGCGCGCATGCCTTGGTTCCATTGCGCCGAAGCCTAGCTTGCTTGTCGCCGTTGCGCTGTGTGCGCTTCGCACTACGCTTTCGGCTGCCATGCGCGTGGACGAAAGCGTCAAAGGCCATCGCAAGCGGCTGCGCGAGCGCTTTCGGCGCCACGGGCTGGATGGCTTTCACGACTATGAGGTGCTGGAGCTATTGCTTACCTATGCGATTCCGCGCCGCGATGTAAAGCCCGTGGCCAAGGCATTGCTTGCGCGCTTCGGCACGCTTGCGGGGGTCTTTGACGCCACCGTTGCCGAGCTTACGCAAACGCCGGGGCTTGGAGAGGAGGGCGCCGTGTTTCTCAAGCTCGTGAAGAGCGCGGAGATGCGGTATCTCGCAAGTGATCTACGCGGCCGCTCGGTGCTGGATCGGCCCGAGCGCGTCAAAGCCCATTTGCGCTTTTTGATTCAAGGCCGCGGCATGGAATGCTTCGGCGCGATCTTCGCCGATCAGGCGTTGCGGCACATCGCAACCGAAGTGCTCTTTGAGGGGACGGTCTCGCGCACGGCCGTGTATCCGCGCAACCTCGTCAAGCGCGCGCTGGAGCTGGATGCGGCGGCGCTCATCCTCTTTCACAACCACCCAGGCGGCACGCCGCGGCCAAGCCGCGAGGACATTGAGATCACGAGCAAAATCGTGCAGGCCTGCCAGCCCTTGGAGATCCGCGTGGTGGATCACTTCCTTTTGGCCGGCAAGGAGGTGCTCTCATTCCGCGAGCAGGGGTGGTTCCTGTTTCGCTAAGAGCACCTCCTTGCGGATCCAAGGCGTGCGCAAAAAGCGCGTTTCATCCGCAAGCAGCACCTGCGCGCCGCGGCGCGTGCGCGCACAAACCGCAATCGGTGCGCGCAGGTT
>WFOX01000170.1 GCA_015487905.1 Mariprofundales bacterium | reverse complement strand
GCCGCCGAGGCCGTGCGCGTGATGGAGGATCACAAGATCACGGTGCTCTTTGTGGAAGATGAGCGGGGCCGCATCGTCGGCGCCGTGCATCTGCACGATCTTGTGGAGGCGGGGGTGGCATGAGCTTTCCTTGGGACAAGGCGCGCGGCGTGCGGCTCGTCGTGTTGGATGTGGATGGTGTGCTCACCGACGGAAAGATTCGCATCAATGATGCGGGCGAGGAGGTGAAAGCCTTTGATGTGCGCGACGGCCACGGCATCAAGATGCTGCAACGGGCTGGTATCGCCGCCGCGATCCTTACGGGCCGGCGCTCGCGCGTCGTGGAGCATCGCGCGCGCGAGCTTGGCATCGGCATCGTCCTGCAAGGGCGGCTGGACAAGGAGGAGGCGCTTGCCGAGATCCTCGCCGCGGCGGGCTGCAAGGCTGAGGAGGCGGCGTTTATGGGCGATGATGTCGTGGATGCGCCGGCGATGCGCCGCTGCGGGCTTGCGCTTGCGCCGGCCGATGCGCATCCGGCGGTGCGGCGCCTTGCCGATTGGGTGGCGGACTTTCCGGGCGGGCGCGGGGCCGTGCGCCAGGCCTGTGAAGCGCTGATTCTCGCGCAGGGGAAATGGGACGAAGTGATCGGCGCGCGCTACGGGATTGCGCCGGAGGATGCGGGGTGGATGCGCGCGCCCTTCTAAGCTGGGCGCGGCGCGGTTGTTTCGCGGCTGCGGGTTTGTTGATCGTGGTGGGCATTGCGCTTGCCGTGTGGCACCGCCCGCAGCTTGCGCGCAAGGCGGCGGCTGTGGCGCTTGCGGGCGCGCGCATCGCGCATCCCGAAGTCGTGGAGCAGCGCGCCGGGCGCACAGTGTGGCGACTGCGGGCGGAGGCGGCCGAGGAAGAAGACGGCGTGATGGCGCTGCGGCACCCACGGTTGGAAATCGCGATGGAGGGCGGCGGCATGCTCGTGGCCGAGGCGCCGCGCGGGCGCTTTCAGCCGAATACGCGCAGCGCGAAGCTCATGGGAGGCGTGCGCGCGCATTGGCAAGCGTGGCGGCTTTCGGCGCCCGTGCTTGTGTATGCGCCTGCTCAGGATGCGCTGATCGCGCCGCAAGGATTCGTGCTCGTGCGCAAGGGCTGGGGGCGGGCGCGCGGGCGGATGCTGCGCATCCAGCGTGGAGTGCGCCGGCTGGTGGCGGAAGGCCATGTGCGCGTTGAGGTGCAGCGGTGAAACGGGCGTGCCTTGTTTTAGGCATGCTGGGTGCGCTTGCGGCGTTTGCGCAGGAACCTTCAGGCCCCGCCGTGATCACGGCGGATCGGCTTGTGGTGAACGATCGCGCACAGCGCGCGCATTTTTCGGGCCATGTGGTGCTCGTGCGCGGCACATTTCGCTTGCAATGCCCAAGCCTTGTGGCCCATTATGCGGAGAGGAAGGGAAAATATGTGCTTGTGCGCGCCGAGGCCGAAGGAGGGGTTTCGTTTGTGGATGCGCGCGCACATGGCCGTGCCGATCGCGCCGTGTATGAAGCGGATGCGCAGCGCATCGTGCTTTTGGGGCATGCGGTCGTGGAGCGCGCGGATGGACGATTGGAAGGTGCGCGCATCGTCCATTCGCTGGGCACGGGAGAGACCCGGGCCGAGCCGGAAGCAGGCGGGCGTGTGAAGCTGCGCATTGAGACCGACGCGGATCAGGCGCCGTGAAGCTCGTGGCCGAGCGGCTTACGAAGCGGTATCGCGGCCGCGCCGTGGTGGCGGAGGTGAGCTTGAGGGTGGATGCAGGCGAGGTGGTGGGGCTGCTTGGGCCCAACGGGGCGGGCAAAACCACCTGCTTCTCCATGATCGCTGGGCTTGTGCAGCCCGATGCAGGCGCGGTGCGATTGGGGGAAGAAGACATCAGCCGCCTTCCAATGCACCTGCGTGCGCAAAAGGGTCTTGGGTATCTTCCGCAAGAAGCCAGCGTATTTCGCAAGCTCAGCGTGCGCGACAACATCCTCGTGGCGCTTGAAGCGCGGGGGCTATCCCGCGCGCAGCAGGAGGAACGCTTGGAAGCCTTGCTCGTGGAGTTCGGGCTGGAGGCCGTGCAGCACCAGCCCGCCTATACGCTCTCAGGCGGCCAGCGCCGCCGCACCGAGATCGCGCGGGCGCTGGCTGCTGAGCCGCGCGTGCTCATGCTGGATGAGCCGTTTGCGGGCGTGGATCCGATTGCGGTGGAGGACATTCAAAGCCTCGTGCGCGAGCTTGCGGCCAGGGGGCTTGGCATCCTCATCACCGATCACAATGTGCGCGACACACTCACGATTTGCGATCGCGCGTATCTTATGGCGGAGGGACGCATTCTCGTGGAAGGCACGCCGCGCGAGGTGGCCGAGGATCCGCGCGCGCGCAAGCTCTATCTTGGCGAACGGTTTGCGATGTGATGCGCATGACGCTTGCCATCACGGGCGCTTCCGGCGCGGTGTATGGGCTGCGCTTGCTCATGCGGCTTACGCAGGCCCGCGTGGAAACGCATTTGATCGTCTCCAAGGCCGCGCGCGTAGTGCTGGCCGAAGAGGAAGGGCTTGTGTTGCCGGATCGCCCATCCGATTGGCAGCAGGTGCTTCGCACGCGCGGCATAGATGTTCGGTTCGTGCATTGCTGGGGCGAAGAAGATTGGCATGCGCCTTGCGCCTCAGGTTCTTCCGCGCCGCGGGCAATGGCCGTGGTGCCGTGCTCCATGGGCACGCTTGCGCGCATCGCGCAAGGGATTTCCGGTAATCTGATTGAGCGCGCGGCCGATGTCGCGCTCAAGGAGGGCTTTCCGCTCGTGCTCGTGCCGCGCGAAACGCCGCTTTCCGTGATTCACTTGGAAAACATGCTGCGCGCGGCGCGCGCGGGCGCTTGCGTGCTTCCCGCAGCGCCGGGCTTTTACCATCGCCCGGAGCGGCTGGAGGAGCTTGTGGATTTCGTCGTGGAGCGCATCTTGGCGCAGTTGGGCATGCAACACGCAGGCAAAAAGATCGTGTGGCAAGGGGGCGAGCATGAGCGCAAAGTGGATTGACGAAGCGGCCGAGCGCATCGTGGCGGCGCTCAAGCTCATCGGCGAGATCCGCGCGGGTGCTGAGGCGGAGGCGCGCGCGGCCATCGCGCGGGCTTTGGATGCGCTGGATCTCGTCACGCGCGAGGAGTTTGAGGTCACGCGCGCGCTGCTGGAGAAAACGCGCAAGGAGCTTGCGGAGTTGGAGCGCCGCGTGGCCGCATTGGAGGACACGCACGCCGAGGGCTGATGCAGGCGCGGCTTGTTTCGGCTGCGCTCGTGGGGCTTACTGCGGAGCCCGTGGAGGTGGAGGTGCAGCTCGGGCGGGGGTTGCCTGGCTGGACGATCGTGGGCTTGGCCGAGGCCAGCGTCAAAGAAGCCAAGGAGCGCGTGCGCGCAGCCCTGCATGCGATTGGCTTTGAGCTTCCGCCTCGCCCCATCGTCGTCAATCTTGCTCCTGCGGATCGGCGCAAGGAAGGCGCGCACTTTGATCTTCCGATTGCGCTTGGTGTGATGGCGGCAGCAGGGGCCTTGCCCGCAAGCGATCGGCTGCAAGAGGTGCTCGCCTTCGGCGAGCTTGCGTTGGATGCCCGTATCCGTCCCGTGCGCGGGGCGCTTGCGCTTGGCATGTTCGCCAAGGAAATGGGCTGTGCGGAGGTCTGGGCCGCTCCTGACGACGCCGCGGCCTGTGCCGTGATCCCGAGGGTCAAAGCGCGCGCATGCCCCACGCTTTTGGCGCTTGTGCGGCATCTGCGCGGGGAAGAGGAGTTGCAATGGGCGGCGCCGCGGCCGCTTCATGAAGCGCGCGCCGTTGCGGATCTCGCCGATGTGCACGGCCAAGAGCATGCACGCAGGGCGTTGGAGATTGCGGCTGCAGGCGGTCATCACTTGCTTTTCATTGGCCCGCCCGGTGCGGGCAAAACGATGCTCGCGCAACGCCTTCCCGGCATTTTGCCGCCGCTTGCGGAGGACGAGCGGCTTGAGGTGGCGCGCATTCATTCCGTTGCGGGCATCGCGCGCTCGCCGTTGGATGCAAATCCGCCCTTTCGGGCGCCGCACCACACGGCTTCGGATGCGGCCATCGTAGGCGGCGGCAACACGCCGCGGCCGGGGGAGGTTTCGCTTGCGCATCGGGGCGTGCTGTTTTTGGACGAGCTGCCCGAGTTTCGCCCGCGCGTGTTGGAAACATTGCGCGAGCCATTGGAATCGGGTGAAGTGCGCATTGCGCGCGCGAAGGTCTCGGTGCGGTTTCCGGCGCGATTTCAGCTCGTTGCGGCGGCGAATCCTTGCCCCTGCGGTCATTGGGGCGATCCGCGCAAGCCCTGCCGCTGCGCGCCTGCCGCCGTGCGCCGCTACCAGCAGCGCCTATCCGGGCCGCTTTTGGATCGCGTGGATTTGCGCGTGTTCGTGCCTGCGGTGGAGCGGGAATCGTTGCTTGCCATGCAGCGAGGCGAGCCTTCCGCTCAGGTGCGCAGGCGCGTGGAGGCCGCGCGCAACCGTCAGCGCATGCGGCAAGGCAAGCTCAATGCGGAGCTCACGCCGCAAGAGCTTGCGCGCGTGGCAAGGCCCGATGCCGAGGGTGAGCGCTTATTGCGCGCGGCGATGGAGCGCCTGGCGCTGTCCGCGCGCGCCTACCATCGCGTGCTGCGCGTGGCGCGCACGATCGCGGACTTGGAAGGCGAAGAGAGGGTGCATGCGCGGCATCTCGCCGAGGCGCTTGGGTATCGGGAGGATGCATGGGCAAGGTGACGATTTTCGTCACCTGCATGGACGAAATGCGTCAGGTGCAGGAGGAAGATTGCTGCGATTGCGGCAGCCAAGATTGGCATGGCGTTTGCTCACCCTTAGGTGCCCTCGGTGAGGGCGCAATCCAATCCACGATGCAGGAGGAGGACTCATGCGAAGCAGCAAAGGCTTCACGTTGATTGAGCTGATGATCGTGATCGCGATTATCGGTATCTTGGCGGCGATCGCGATTCCGCAGTTCGCGAAGTATCGCACGAAGGCATACAACGCGGCTGCGGAAAGCGATCTGCGCAACATCATGACGGCGGAAGAAGCCACATATGCCGATATGCAGACCTACGCGAAGTTTGCAGCCTCGTCGGGCCCTGGCCCGGTGACGAACCCGCAAGGTTATGTGAATGGGAAACTGCAGGCTGTGAACTTGGATGCGAAGTTGTCCAAAAATGTGGGCGCGATTGCAAACATTAATGCCTCAGGGACTGCATATGCGGCGTTTACTGGCCATAAGAATGGCGATCGCGTGTATGGCGGTGATAGCACTGGCAAGATCGCTTGGACCAACCCAGCGGCAGGCAAGACGCCCGATGCAGATGCGAAGGGGCAGTCGGGTGTGAGCGTGCCTACTGGCTGGAATCCGCTTTGATGTTGTCTTCCTCGAAAAGTATAGTCTTGGCCGCGGCGCTATGCCGCGGCCATGTTTTTTGGGGGGCTAAATGCGAGGCTTTACGCTCATTGAGCTGATGATCGTCATCACTATTATAGGGATTTTAGCGACTATCGGGATTCAGGAATTTTGGCGTTATCGCGAAGAGGCGATGGAGGCCTCGGCGCTTAATGACCTGCGCAATATCATGACGGCGGAAGAAGCAGAGTTTGCCTCCGAGGGAAGATATTCTGATCAAGGCTGTGGGCAAGGGCCTGCGTGGCTGTTCAACGGCACCAAGCACGTCTCCAAAGGCGTGGGCTATTGCGTGAATGCCACGAGCGATCGCTATGCGGCTTTTACGGGCGCGAAGGGCACGAACCGCGAGTTCGGCGCGGGATCGGACGACGAGGGAATCTTCTACAAACGCGTAAGCAATCCGCACATCAAGGCACAAAGCGAAACCACGACGACGATCAGCGGCTGGGGCGGGCAAGTCCTTTAGATGAACGCCCAGGCCCAAGCCCGCAGCGCTGCCCTCGTGCTGGGATGGGCCTTTCTGTTTCCGATTGTTCTTCCCGTTTCCATCGCGGGCGGCATTTTGTTTTTTTGGGGCACGGCAGCCTTGTTTCTTGTCGCTGCCGCCATCTGGCGCGCTGCGCACATCGCAAACTCATGGATGGGCATGCGCGCATGGCTTGTGCCGGCGCTTTTGGTGATGCCGTCGTTGGCGGTGCTGCTATGGGATGAAGCGCGCGCACCGGAACGGACGCTGCGCTGGGGCGCATTGCTCGTGCTTGCCTGGCTTGCGTTTGCGCTCGCGCGCGTGCAAGGCGATCGGCTTTGGCGCGATCCGGCTTGGCGCCTTGCATGGGTGGCGCCTTTGCTCGTGCATGCCTTGTTGCTGTTTGCATCGGCGTGGTGGCACGATCCCGTTTGGCAGGCGGTTGCCGGTGGGCGCGGCGGTGCGCTTAAGCAACCCAACTGGCAGGCGTTGTTGTTCGTGGTGGGGCTCAGTGTCCTTGCGCCTTCGCTTGCGCGCGGCCGCGCTTGGGGGCCGATGCTCATTGCAGCCGTGCTCATCGGCGGGGTTTGGTGGACGGGAAGCCGCAGCGGGTTTCTCACGCTGCTTTTCGTGATTGCGCTTGCGCTGTTTTTTGCGCGCAAGGCGCGTTTGCGTGCAGCGATTCTTTGGTTTTTGGCGCTTGCGCTAGGGGTTGCGCTTGCGTTTGTCGTAGAGCATCTAGGCCACGGTGTCGGGGCGGCGCCCACGCGCGCGATGACGCCGGGCAGCTTCGGTGGGCGCCTGATGATTTGGCTGTTGAGCTGGCAGGTGTTTCTCTCCCATCCGCTTTGGGGCGTGGGCTGGGGTGGGCTTGCTGCGCATGGCGCCGATGCCTTGGAAAAGGTGCTTGCCGCCCATCCGTGGTTTGCCTCGGTTGCCAATCGCGTCGTAGGCGCGCATGCCTATGCCCACAACTGGGTGCTGCAAGCGATGGCGGAAGCGGGTATGTTCGGGCTTGCGGGCGCGATGTGGCTGATCGGCGCGCTTTTGCGCAAAGCATGGGCGCTTGCAAAGGATCCTGATGACGCAAGCACGGCCCCGTTTTTGATCGTCGCGGCCATCGCCGCGCACGGACTTGTCTCGGTTTCTGCAGCGCAGCCGTTTTTTTGGTTCGTGTTCGCGCTTGCCGCCGCCGGCGTTTGGCCGTCCTCGGGCGTGTCTGCGCGGAAAGAACATGCCCTTGCGCGCGCAGCATGGTTTGTGCCTGCGCTTGCCGCGGTAATGGTGGCGGCGCATGAGGCGCGCGCCGCCGCGCAGATGGAACAAGCGTTTTCGGCACCGCTGCGCTCCGAGAAGTTCATCCAAGGCATGGCGCGGGCGATAGAGGACCCTTGGCTGCATGCTTCTGCATTGCACGCTTTATTCGTGAAGCTCGTGCACGACCACGCCTCCGCGCGCCAATGGGCGGCTGCGGAGCCGTTTGCGTGGGCGCTTTGGCGCACGGCCCAGGAGCCGAACTACTGCATGATCTT
>WFOX01000169.1 GCA_015487905.1 Mariprofundales bacterium | reverse complement strand
TGGCGCCTGTGATGTTGCCGAAGGCGAGCGTGTCGCGGCCTGCGCGCACCCAAAGGATGGAGTTCACCTTTTCCGGAAGCTCGGTCGCGATCGGCACGACGAGCAGCGACACCACAAGCGGCGACACACCAAGCGCATGCGCCATGTCCTCTACGCCGTGCACGAACATGCGCGCGCCTACGACGAGAAGCCCAAGCCCAAGCGCAAGTTGGGCAAGCATCGTGGGGATGCAGGCGGGGATACCGATGCGCACAAGCCAAAGCGGTTCTTCTGTCTCTACGGCGTGTCCTTCAGCCACAAGCGCCTGGCTTGCGCGGAAAGTGGCAAGAAGATAAAAGATGTATCCTGCAAGCAAACACAACGCGCCGAGCGCGCGCGCCGTGCGCCAGGCTTCAGGCAATGCCGCAATCGCAAGTGCGGCCCCGAAAAAGGCGGCAAATGCAAAAAGATCGCGCGCAAGCCCTTGGGGTTCGGGATGGAGCTGCGCGTGCCAGCCGCGCGCAAAGCCCGCAAAGAGTCCCACAAGCCCCAGCGCAATCGTCCCGAGCATAAACGGCGCGCCCAGAATCGCGCCCATGCCCACGGCTTCGTTCGTGGCGGCCGAGCCGCCGCCGGCCACGAGCGCCACCACGGGCACGACGGTCTCCGGCATCGCCGTGCCGATGGCGGCGAAGACCGAGCCTACTACACCCTCGGACACGCCCAGCCGCGCGCCCAAGTGCTCCACGGCATTGGTAAAAAGCAGCGCGGCGAGATAGACGACGACGAGCGCCGCGCCGAGCAGCGCCACATCCGCCCAGGGCATTACTTGTGGGGGCTTGTGAGGTAGTGGAACAGGTGCGCGTAGTCCTCGTTGAGTCGCCGCACGGTTTGCGCGTGATTCGCAAGGATCCATGCAAAAAGGCGGAACATGAGATCGGGGTGCGTGCGCGCAAGCGCAAGCGCTTGATCGCGCGAAAGCCGATACAAGACGCTGGGCTCCAAGGTACGCACCGTGGCCGTGGCGGGCTCGCCTGTGAGAAAGGTCATTTCGCCGAACACCGCGCCCTCGCCGCCTGTGGCGATGCGCAGCGTTTGCCCTTCGTGCTCCACACTCACCTCGGCTTTGCCGTCGCGCAGAATGTAAAGCGCGCTTGCGGGTTTGCCTTGCTCAATGAACGCCTCATTCGCACCGAGCGTTTGCACTTCCAGCGCCTTGGCCAGCGCTTCGGCCTCGTCGCGATCCAGATGGCTTCCCCAAAGGTGTGTGGCGATCCAACGCAGATCCACCGTCATCGCTCCTCCCAAAAGCAAGGTTTTCCTGCGCCATCCAAGCCGATGGCGCGGCGAAGCGCAAGCGGGCTTTCGCATGCGGGCGGGTGTGCTATGCTTGGGGTGCAAGCTGGACGAGGAGGAGCGCGATGGAAGCGAAGAAGCTGCGTGAGGTTTCGCTGTTTGACATTCTAACGGATGAGCAGCTTGCCCGCCTTGCAGAAGCAGGCGCGGAGAAAGAGTTTCCCAAAGGCGCGAAGATCATCCGCGAAAACGAGGAGAATCCGTTTCTGTTCGTGCTGCGCGAGGGGGAGGTGCGCGTGCTCTCCTATGGCGTGGAGGTCAATCGCTTGCGCCCGCCCTCCATCTTCGGCGAGATCTCCACAACGGGGCTGAGCAGACCCGTGGCCACGGTGGAGGCGACCGAACCCGTGCGCGTGTGGATGTTTCCGAAAGAGGTCGTCGCGCAAATCGGCATGGAGCATGAGGAGTTCGGCGAGCGCTTGCGGGATCTTGCCATGGCGCGCATTCTTGCATAAAGCGCGCTTGCGCCTTCCCCGTTTCGGCATAAGATTGCGCTTCCTGTGCGGAGGAAGGGTGGCGGAGCGGTTGAACGCACCGGTCTTGAAAACCGGCAGGGGCATGCGCCCCTCGTGGGTTCGAATCCCACCCCTTCCGCCAGTGGGCAAAGGAGAGGTGGCCGAGTGGTCGAAGGCGGCTCCCTGCTAAGGAGTTGCACTCCGACAAGGGGTGCCGCGGGTTCGAATCCCGCCCTCTCCGCCAGCTTCGCTCCCGCG
>WFOX01000168.1 GCA_015487905.1 Mariprofundales bacterium | reverse complement strand
TGGTGTAGCTGCTTAGCACCAAAAGGCGCGTCGCCGTTTGATACACGCGCGCCTCCATGCGCCGCATCGCGCGCGCGGCCAGCCGCACGCGCAACGAACGATCCAGCCCGTGGCGCGTGAGAAACTCCTCGTGCGCAAACGAATAGCAGCAATAGAGGTAGGGCATCTCCAGCCCCGCTTGTAGCAACGCCCAGAGCGTAAAGGGCTGCTCGGCGAGCACGGCGTCAAAGGCATCGTGATGGATCGCAAGCCAGGCGCGCGCGCCTTTCACCAGCTCGCGCACGCCGCGCGGGCCGCGCTCGCCCGAAAAGCGCAGGCGGTGCTCCACGGCGTGGGGCCCGAGATCCAGATGCAAGGGGGCATCCGGTGCGGGCTGGCGTGTGAGCACGACGACCTCCATGCCGGCGCCCACAAGCGCGCGCACATGGCGCGCAAGCATGCGCTCGGCGCCGCCCTTCACTTCTTCCGCCGACACATCGCTCACAATGAGCACACGCCTTCTCATGCCCAGCCGCGCACCTCCAACCAACGATCCAAGACGAGCAACGTCCAGATCGCATCGCTGCGATCGCGCCCCGCCTCGTGCTCGGCCACGAGCCTTGCGATCCAGCGCGCATCCAGAAAGCGGGAAAGCCTGGGTGAGGCGGCAAGCGCCCGCGCCTCCGGCACAAGCTCACGGCGCAGCCAGCGCGCCACAGGCGCCATAAAGCCCTGCTTGGGCCGCGCCCAGACCTCGCGCGGAAGCCGCTTTCTCGCCAGGCGCTTCAAGAGCCGCTTGAGCGCCCAGGGGCCCGGGCGTGTGGCCACATGCCAGCTTGCGCGGCAGCCCAGCGCAATCGCAAGAAGCTCCGGGTGCAAAAACGGCGCGCGCAGCTCAAGCCCCGCATGCATCGTCGTGCGATCGGCCACCACGAGCAAATCATCGGCCAGATAGACGAGCACATCATAGAGCATCGCCGCATGCACGGGCGGAAACCGCATAAGCAATCCCGGCATGCCCCCTGCCTCGGCAAGCACATCGGGAAGCCCAGGCGACGGCGCGTTTTCGGGCGGCACGCTGAGCGCGGGCGGCGCGGGCAGCGCCGCAAGCCAACGCGCATAGGCATCCTCAGGCGGCAAGGCCAGCGCCGCAAAAAAGCGCTGCACGCGTCCCCAGCGGCTGGCGGCAACGGCCGCCTCCTTGCGCGCAAGCATGCGTCCAAGCGCACGCAAGGGCGGGATGCGGCCAAGGCGCCGGTGCCAGAGAAGGCCGAGATGACGCGGATAGCCGCCGAACAGCTCATCGCCGCCCACACCATGCATGGCGACGACCACATGCCGCCGCGCGGCCTGCGCAAGCAGAAGCATCGGCAAGGCCGTGCTGTTGCCGATGGGCTGATCCAGGCCCTCGGCAAGCGCATGCAGGGCGCTGGCGGCCTCGGCCCTTACCTCCAGGATCTCGTGCTCGGCGCCGATCGCGCGCGCCACCTTGGCGGCATGGGCGGACTCATCATAGCCGGGCGGGGCGTCCGCAAAGCGCACCGAGAAGGTGTGCGCGCGGCCTGTTGTGCGCATGAGCGCATCGGCCACAAGCGAGGAATCCACGCCGCCTGAGAGAAACACGCCCAAGGGCCGGTCGGCGAGCGTGCGCGCGGCCACACTGGCATCCAGCGCTTGCGCCGTGGCTTCTTCGGCTTGCTGCACATCGGCGAATGCCCGCGGCCTTGCTTCTTCAGCACGAAACCAGCGCCAGGCGCGCAGCTCGTCATGCTGGATCGCAATCGCCACGCCGGGCGGCACGCGCCACACACCTTGCAAGATCGTGCGCGGCGCGCGGATGCGCATCGTTTGCACAAGCTCCGCGATCGCCGCAGGCGAAAGCGTGCGCGAGGAAAGCAAAGGCGCGATCGCCGTAAGCAGCGAGGCGAAAAGCCAGCGCCCGCCCTCGCGCGCAAGATAAAGCGGCTTTTCGCCGAAGGCGTCCGTGGCGGCAAAAAGCGTCTTCGTGCGCCGATCCCAGAGCACGAACGCAAACATCCCTTCCAGATGCCGCGGCATCTCCTCGCCCCAGCGCCGCCAGGCCAAGGGGAGGATCTCCGTATCCGTGCGGCTTGCGAAGGCCATGCCTTGCCGCGCAAAGTCGCGGCGCAAGGCGGGGTAGTTGTAGATGCAGCCGTTGAAGACAACAACGACATCGTCGCGCACAAAGGGCTGCGCGCCGCGCGCATCAGGCCCCACGATCGCAAGCCGCCTGTGCGCGCAGCCAAAGCCGGGTTCCAGATGAATGCCTTCATCATCAGGCCCGCGCGGGGCAAGCGGCACAAGCGCGCGCGCAAGCTCCTTGCGCGAGGTCTTGCCCAGCACGGCGATGAAGCCGCACATCTAGCGCGCCACCTCCACGAGATCGGCGAGATGCGCACGCCAGGCAC
>WFOX01000167.1 GCA_015487905.1 Mariprofundales bacterium | reverse complement strand
GCCGAGAAACTCGTGCTTGTCGGCGGACTTGGGCGGCGGGCGCTGCAAGAACGGATGCGCAAGCAATGCTTCCAGCAGAGCCGCATCCACATGCCCTTGCGCGGCAAGCTCGCCGTCCTCGTCCATGCGCATGCGCCCGTCGGTGAGCGCAAGCACAAGCGCATCCAAGGGGGCATTGGCCGGGCCACAGTCAAAGCCGAGCGTGGTGCCGCCTGCGCCGAGGAAGGTGATGTTGGCCACACCACCGAGATTGAGCACGGCGATGTCTTCGTCGCTGCCGAACCAGATGCGGTGCGCCCAGGGCGCAAGCGGCGCGCCCTCGCCGCCTGCGGCGATATCACGGCTGCGAAAGTCAAAGACGACCGTGCAGCCCGTTTGCTCGGCGAGGGTGGCGGCCATGCCGATCTGCAAGGTGAATGGATGGCGCGCGCGCGGGCGGTGGCGGATCGTCTGCCCATGCAGGCCGATCGCGGCGATGTCCTCGGGGCTTATGCCGAACTCGTGCATCGCGGCCCTTGCGGCCTCGGCGAAGAAGGCGCCCAGCCGCGCATGCGCTTCCCCCAGCCGCTCCACCTCGTCCACGCCGGGCGCCTGCAGGCTGAGCACGAGCGTTTGCAGCTCTTCGGGCATCGGGAAGTGCGCAAGGCCCAGATACACGGGCCGCGCACCGGGCGCCCAGCGCACGAGCGCCACATCGGCGCCGTCGGCGCTCGTGCCGCTCATGATGCCAAGAAGATGCACCTGCATCGCAGGCGAGCATACCCGCGCGCGGCCATGCAGGATAGGTTTCGCCGCAGGCAAAGGAGCGGACGATGGCAAGCGTGCAGGAACAGTTGCAGGTGCTCATGCGCGGGGTCGCGGAGGCGCTCCCCGAAGGGGGGCTTGCCAAAAAGCTTGAAGAGGCCGAGGCGGAAGGGCGCCCGCTCATTGTGAAGGCCGGCTTTGATCCGACCGCGCCTGATCTGCATCTCGGGCATCTCGTGCTCTTGGAGAAACTGCGCCAGTTTCAGGCCTTCGGGCATGAGGTCGTGTTTTTGATCGGCGATTTTACGGCCATGATCGGCGACCCCACGGGCAAGAACGAGACGCGCCCGCCGCTTTCGCGCGAGGAGGTGACCAAAAACGCCGAGACCTACAAGCGCCAGGTCTTCAAGGTGCTCGATCCCGCGCGCACCCGGGTGCGCTTCAACTCGGAATGGCTGGAGAAGCTTTCAGCCGCCGATCTCATTCGGCTTGCCGGCAGGATGACGGTGGCGCGCATGCTGGAGCGCGACGATTTCGCCAAGCGCTACCGCGAGGGGCGCCCGATCGCGTTGCATGAGTTTCTCTATCCGCTGTTGCAGGGCTACGACTCGGTGGCGCTCAAGGCCGATGTCGAGCTCGGCGGCACGGATCAGCGCTTCAACCTGCTCGTGGGCCGCCAGCTTCAGGAGGCCTTCGGCGAATCCCCGCAGGTCGTGCTCATGCTGCCGCTTCTGGAAGGCACGGACGGCGTGCGCAAGATGAGCAAATCGCTCGGCAACTACGTCGGCATCGAGGAGCCGCCGAAGGAGCAGTTCGGCAAGCTCATGCGCATCTCGGATGCGCTCATGTGGCGCTACTACGAGCTGCTCACGGACGAGGATCTCGATGCGCTCAAGGCGCTGCACCCCATGGAGGCGAAGAAGCGCCTCGCGTTTGGGATCGTGGCGCGCTTTCACGGCGAAGCGGCGGCCAGGGAGGCGCAGGCGCATTTCGAGCGCGTCTTCTCGCGCCGCGAGCTGCCCGAGGAGATGCCGGAGAAGGAAGTGGCCGCCGAGGATGCCGAGGGCGTCTGGGTCGCGCGGGCGCTCGTGCAGGCGGGGCTGGTCGCGAGCACGAGCGAGGCCGTGCGGCTCATCCGCCAGGGGGCCGTGCGCGTGGATGGCGCGCGTGTCGAGGACAAGGACATGCGCCTTGCGCCCGGCGGGCCCTATGTCGTGCGCGCGGGCAAGCGTCGCTTCGCGCGCCTGCGCGTGCGCTGAAGCAGCAAAGAAGGAGGGGAGGATGCAGGAAAGAGAAGCATGGGCGCGGCTTTCGGCGCTGCTGCGCGAAGCGGCAGAGGTTCTGGATCGGCTTGCGCAAGAGAAATCGGCGGACGAGCGGGGAGGGCAGGAAGCAGGAGCTTCTTGCGAGCACATGATGGCCGTGGAGGAGGTGGTGCCGAATGCGCGTGAGCGGCAGGCCAAGGCGCTGGCGGTGCTTGAGGGTCTGGGGATCGAGGTGCGCAAGGTGCTGGAAATCTCGGAAGAGGAACAGGCCCTGCTCATGCTTTCGCGCCTGATTGCCGAGCGCTACCCGCTGGTGCGGCCTTTTCTGCAGCGCGTCAAACGCCACCAGGGTGATGGCAGTCCCTTCCAGATGAGTCTCGCCAATGCGGCACAAGAGGAGGTGGGCGCGATTACGCAACTGGCTACGCTCGCCCATCAGGCAGGGCTGCTTGCCGAATACACCTATTGGCGTTCTCCACGGCGGCTCCTGCGTGCAGCTCCATCCCGGCATGGCCTGGCAATCAACTTCTTCACGGGAAGCTGGCTGGAGCTCTACATCATGCAGGTGGTGGAGCAGATCCTGCGCGAGGCGGGTGATGCGGATGCGGGCTGCGTGTTTCGCGCCCAGGTCGTCTTTCCGAACGGCGACCAGTTTGATCTCGATGCGTTTCTCGTCGTGCACGGGAGGCGCATCTGGATCGAGGCCAAGACCGGCGACGACTTTGCCGACAAGCTGCCCAAATATGCCAGGTTGCGCCCTCGACTCTGCCAGCAGCGTGAGGAGGCGCTGCTCGTGTGCGCGGACATGCAGTCCGGCGATCCAATGGCGGCGATGCGCGGGCGCCTCGCCGAGATGCAGCTTTGCGGGCTTGACGATTTCGAAGTGCGCCTGCGCGAGCTTGCGTGCGCATCTTGACGTGCGCCTGAGGGGGCTTGAACGGCGCGAGGACGCATCCTATGGAGAATCGCTGCCGGCGGTCGCGGCCGCCGGTGTTGACACGGCGCGGGCGGCCTCCATACTTCGCCGCCCGCTCGAGGGAGCGGAGCCCTTCGCGGGCCGGCGGAGCCGAGGCGCGAAGGGGTTGACAAACGGCGGG
>WFOX01000166.1 GCA_015487905.1 Mariprofundales bacterium | reverse complement strand
CGATTGGCCGCGGCTTGCAAGGGCGCTTGGGCTTTCGCGGGCGGAGATCGCGCGCAAGCTCAAAGGGCGGCGCGGGTTTGTGTGGCTTGCCAGACAAGTGAGCCCGGCCGTCGCGGCGCGCGTGCGTCGGCTGCACCTTGCCGGTGTGCACATGGAGCAGGAATGGCGCCGCTTTTATCCGCTTGGGCCGGATGCGGCGCAGGTGCTCGGCTTCGTGGGCGTGGACGGCCATGGGTTGGAAGGGCTGGAATATCGTTGGGACGCTTGGCTTGCAGGCAAGCCCGGGCGCAAGCGCATCGTGCGCGATGCGCGCGGGCGCGTGCTCGCCGAAGAGTGGCTCAAGCGCCCCATCCCCGGACGCGATCTCGTGCTTAGCTTGGATGCGTCCTTGCAAAGCTTCGCCTATGCGGCGCTCGCCGAGGCCGTGGAGGCGATGCAGGCGCGTGCAGGCTCGGTCGTCGTGCTTTCGGTTCCGGGCCGCGAGGTGCTCGCGATGGCCAACTGGCCCTCGTTCAACCCCAATGCCTATCGGCGCTTTGCGCGCGCAAGCTTCCGCAACCGCGCGATCACGGACGCCTTTGAGCCCGGCTCGGCCATGAAGCCCTTCACATTTGCGGCGGCATTGGAAGCGGGCATGTTCAAGCCTCAAGATCGCCTCTTTTGCGAGCGCGGCCGCTTGCAGCTTGCCGAGGTCGTGATTCACGATGATCACCCGTTTGGATACCTCACGCTTGCCCAAGCGCTTGCGCGTTCCAGCAACATCTGCGCGGCCAAGGTGGCGCTTGCACTTGGCAAGGCGCGCGTGTTTGCAACGCTCTCCGCCTTCGGCTTCGGCAAGAAGACGGGCATTGAGCTTCCAGGGGAGTCCGCAGGGATTTTGCGCAGGCCCAAGAGTTGGACGAAGGTGGATCTTGCCACGATCGCCTTCGGCCAGGGTGTGGCCGTGACCGCCTTGCAGCTTGCCGCGGCCTTTGCGGCCATCGCCGACGGCGGGCGTTGGCAAGCGCCGACGATCATCAAACAGGCGCATGCGCGCGCATCTCGGCGCGCCGTATCGGCGAAAACCGCGCAGATGCTTGCGGCGATGCTGCGGCTTGCGGCAAGCCCCGAAGGCACCGGCGCGCGCGCCCAGCCCGCAGGTTGGCTTGTGGCCGGCAAAACGGGCACGGCGCAAAAGCCCGGCTCGGACGGCTATGCGCGCGATCGCTACAACGCCGTGTTTGCGGGCTTTGCGCCTTATGAGCATCCCGAGATCGTCGTCGTCGTTCGCTTGGACGAGCCCAAGCGCGCGATCTACGGCGGGGTGGCGGCGGCGCCCGTGTTTCGCCGCATCGTGGCGCATGCGCTGCCGTATCTCGGCCGTGCGCCCACGCGCGCAGCGGTGCAAGCAAGGCCTTGGTTGCGGCTTGCCAAGGCCGAAGGCGATACGCGCTGGGGGTTGTCGTTGCGCGAGCTGCGGCGCATGGCGATCGCGCGCGGCGTGCGGCTCGTCGTGCACGGCTCGGGATGGCTCGTGCGCGCGCGCCCAAGCTCGCCAGAGCGCCTTGCGCGCGGGGACACATGGGAGGTGTGGCTTGAGGAGTAGGCCGCTTGCGCATCTCAAGGGGCCGGGGGTCAAGGTGCTCCGCGATGCGCCCGTGCGCAGGATCGTGGCGCGCGCGCAAGAGGCGCGCCCGGGCGATGTCCTCTTCCTCGGCCCGCGCGCAGGCGCGCGTGCATCGGGCTTCGTGCGCGAGGCGATGCGGCGCGGCGCGCTGGGCGTGTTCGCGCTTGCGGATCAAGCACCGCAGGCGCAATTCGTTTGCGCATATGCGCAGAACCTAGAGGCTGCAGGCCGGGCGCTTGCGCGTTGGTTCGGCGGCACGCCCGAGATGACGCGACTTGTGGCCATTGTGGGCACGGACGGCAAAACGAGCGTGGCCTGGTTTTTGCGCGCGGCGCTTGCACGCGCCTTCGGGAGGGCGTGGGCGCGCGGCACCTTGGGGCTTGTGCAAGATCTGCGCAGATGGCACGCACGCCCGAATACCACGCCCGGCATCGTGGAGTTGCACGCGCTTTGGGGCAAGGCCGTGCGCCAGCGCGTGCCTTGGCTCGTGCTGGAGGTTTCCTCGCATGCGATCGCGCAGCAGCGGACAGCCGGGCTTGTTTTTGCAGGCTGCATCTTCACAAGCCTTGGGCGCGATCACCTGGATGCGCACGGCGATCTTGCGAGCTACTGGGCATGCAAGAAGGGGTTCGTGGCGCGCCTGCGGGAGGCGGGCGCGCGCGTGGTCGCGCATGTGCGGCTTGCCGCACATGCGCCTGCGCGCACGGTCTTCTACGGCGGCATGCATGAACCTGCGGCCTTGCAGGCCGAGGGGCGCGACGGCGCCGTGCGGTTGCGCATGGGGCGGCATGAAGCGGTGGTCGCGCGCGCGCCTAAGGGCGCCATTCATGCCGAGAACATCGCGGCGGCGGCGCTTGCGCTCGTGCACATCGCGGGGCTTTCGCTTGCGCAGGCCGCCTTTGCGCTTGCCGATGTGCCGCCGCCGCCCGGGCGCATGGAAGAGGTGGCGCCGGGCGTGTTCGTGGATTATGCGCACACGCCAGAGGCCCTGCGCCGCGCGCTTGTGGATGTGCGCGGCTTTGCGCGCGGGCGCGTGTTCGTCGTCTTCGGTTGCGGCGGCGAGCGCGATCGCGGCAAGCGCCCCGAGATGGGGGCGATGGCAGCCGCACTTGCCGATCGCATCTGGATCACGAACGACAATCCTCGCCGCGAAGATCCGCAAGCGATCGCGCGCGAGATCGTCGCAGGGATGCCCGCTGGGGCGTGCGTGAAGGTGCAGTTGGATCGCAAGCGCGCGATTGCCGAGGCATTGGCGGCGATGGCGCCGGGCGATGTGCTGCTCGTGGCGGGCAAGGGCGCGGAGACCGAAATGGAGATAGGAGACGCCCGCATCCCTTGGGATGAACGCGCGATCGTGCGCACGCTGGCCAAGGAGGTGAGGCGTGCGGCTTGAGCGCGCGGTGTTGGAGCAGGTGGCCGCCAAGGTGCGTGGGGCGTTGCCCGCCCATGTGCCCGGGCTGGATGTGGATTCGCGCACCTTGCCGAAAGGATGGGCGTTTTTGGCCTTGCGCGGCGCACGCCACGACGGGCATGCCTTTGCGCGCGCGGTTGCAAATCAAGCCCGTGTGCTCGTCGGCGAAGAAGAAGGCGCGCAGCGCCATCGTTGGCATGAGCTTTCCGTGCCGCAGGTGCTCGTGCCCGATAGCGCCGCGGCCTTGCAGGAGTTGGCACGGCTTGTGCGCAGGCGCTGGGACGGGCTTGTCGTCTTCATCACAGGCTCGGTCGGCAAGACGACGACGAAGGAACTGCTTGCGGCGCTGCTTGCTGCGCACGATGTGCCCGTGCACGCCACACGCGGCAACCGCAACAACCTGATCGGGCTGCCGCTTACGATTCTTGAGGCGCCGGATCGCGCGCGCGTGCTCGTGCTGGAGGCGGGCACGAACGCGCGAGGTGAAATCGCAAGGCTTACCGAGATCGCCGCGCCCGATTTCGTGGTGCTCACGGCGATTGCGCCTGCGCACTTGGCCGGGCTTGGAAGCCTGCAAGGCGTGGCGCGCGAAAAGGCAAGCGCCTTTCGCTACTTGCGCGCAGGCGGCGAGATCGTGCTCGCCGAGCAAGCTCAAGCGGCGCTTGCGCGCCTCGGCCTTTTGCCATCCTGTGTGCACGGGCCTTGGTCGGTGCAGCGCAAGGGCACGAAAGCGCAGTTGGTGCGGGGCGAAGCACAGATTCACTGGACGATGCCGCTTGCCGCGGATGCGCTCGCTGCGGATGCGGCGCTGGCGCTCGCTGCGGCTGAGCGCGTGCTTGCGCGGCTTGGCGCGCGTTTGGATCCCGCGCGGGCCGCCCATGCATTGGCCGCATGGCGGCCCTTGGAGGGGCGGCTTGCGCCGATCCGCACCAAACGCGGCGTGCTCATTGTGCACGATGCCTACAACGCCAATCCCGCATCCATGGCCGCGGCGCTGGCTGCATTGCGCGAGTTGCCCAGCCCACGCGCGGCCGTGCTCGGCGAGATGGCGGAGCTTGGCGAAGCGGCGAAAAAGGCGCATCAAGCGCTGGATCTTTCGGGGCTTGCCGAGGTCGTGCTCATCGGCGGCTTGTATCGCGAGTTGGCTGCGGCCACGGGTGCAAGTTGGTTCACAAAGCTGGACGAAGCGGAAGGTGCCATCCGCGCGCTGGCGCACAAGGCGAAAAGCGTGCTCGTGAAAGGCTCGCGCGCAGCGGGCATGGAGCGCGCGGTGGGTTGGCTGATCACGGAGGCGGGCGGTGCTGTATAACCTTTTGTATCCGCTGCACACGAAGGTTTCGGCCTTCAATCTTTTCCAATACATCACCTTCCGTGCGGCCTATGCATTGCTCACCGCCTTGGTGATTTCTTGGCTTGTGGGCGGGCGACTCATCGCCTGGCTCAAAAGCCGCCAGACGGCGGGGCAGCCGATCCGCGAGGATGGCCCGGCCACGCACTTTGCGAAACGCGGCACGCCGACGATGGGCGGGCTTTTGATCCTCATCGCTTGGGCCGGTGCGGTGCTTTTGTGGTGCGACCTCACAAATCGCCATGTGTGGCTTGCGCTTTTGGCCACATTGGGCTTTGGCGCGATCGGCTTTGCCGATGACTGGCTCAAGCTTGCGCGCGGCACGAGCCGCGGCCTGCCCGCGCGCTGGAAGTTCCTTGCCCAGCTTGGGCTTGCGCTCGTGCTTGCTTGGGTGCTTGCACGCATGGTCGGCACGGCTGTGGATGTGCCGGTTGTGCGCGTAAGCTGGGAGCTTGGGGCTTGGTATGTGCCGTTTGCGGTCTTCGTGCTCGTCGGTGCCTCCAATGCCGTGAATCTCACGGACGGCTTGGATGGGCTCGCCGTAGGCCCGGCGTTTATGACCGCAGGGACGCTCGCTGTCGTCGCCTATGTGGCGGGGCATGCGGTGTTTGCGCATTACCTCAAGATTCCGCATGTGCCCGGTGCAGGGGAGCTTGCGATCGTCTGCGCGGCTGCGGTCGGCGCATGCTTGGGCTTTCTTTGGTATAACGCTTACCCTGCGCAGGTCTTCATGGGCGATGTGGGCGCGCTCGCCTTGGGCGGGCTTTTGGGCTATGTCGCGCTTGCGGTTGCGCAGCCCTTTGTGCTCGCCATCGCAGGTGGCCTGTTCGTGCTGGAAGCGCTTTCGGTGATCGTGCAGGTGGCCAGCTTCAAGCTCACGGGCAAGCGCGTATTCCGCATGGCGCCCTTGCATCACCACTTTGAGCTCAAGGGGTGGCCGGAGCCGAAGGTCGTGGCACGGCTTTGGATCGTGTCCATCGTGCTTGCGATCGCGGCTCTGTCCACGCTCAAGGTGCGATGATGCGCGCGCGCGGCTATCGCGGTCGTCGCTTTGCGGTGCTCGGTGCAGGCGCCGCCGGCACGAGCATGGCGCGCTTTTTGCTCCTGCGCGGGGCCGAGGTCGTGGTCTTTGACGAAGATCCCAATGCGCGCCTTCCGGAGGCGCTTGCGCATGTGAAGCTTGTGCGCGGGCCTTTGGATGCGGATGTGCTTTGCGGCTTTGACGCCGTGGCCGTAAGCCCGGGCATTCCTTGGACGCATCCGGTATTGG
>WFOX01000165.1 GCA_015487905.1 Mariprofundales bacterium | reverse complement strand
AGGCGCGCCTCCGCCTCGCGCCAGGCGCGGCGCTTGTAGGCGCTTGCCGCAACACCAAAGGCGGCGCGGAAGTTGTCGGGATCCCAGGCGTAGCCCTTCTTGTATTCGGCCTCGGCGAGCCGCTGCGCCTGCACGGTCGGCACGCGCTCCAGCATCATCGCCTTGCCGACATGGTATTCGCTTACGACCCAACGAAGCGGCCAGACGGCCAGCAGGATGCCGGCCAAAGCGAGTGCTGCGCCCAACGCCTGCGCCGCCGCGGTTGGGATCTCCCGATACCGCACCGCATCGGCGGCGGCGCCCGTGGCGGCACCGATGCCAAGCGCGAACATGTAAAGCGATCCCGGATTGAAGAACACATGGTTGAACAGCGCATCAAAGCCTGCGGCAACCACGGCGGCGGTGCCGGCGATGAGAATGCCTTCGCCCGTTCGCATCGCCGCGCGCGCAAGGCGGATACCAAGCCAAAGCAAAAGCAGCGAAAAGAGGATCGCCGCGGGCAGGCCGTTTTCGGTTGCGATCTGCAAAAAGAAGTTATGGGGATTGGTCGTGAAGGTGCGCTCGTTGCTCAAAGGATCGCGGAAATCGGGATAGTGGTTGCTGTATTTCGGGTAAATCCAAGCGAAGTTGCCCGTGCCGTGGCCAAGCCAAGGCCGATCCAAGGCCATCGCAAGCGAAGACGCATACATCGGCGTGCGATCGCCAAGCACGGGATAGAGCCGAATCCAAAGCTGCGCGAGCGGCGGCTGCGGCACACCTGGCGTCAGCGCCGTGGGATGCACATGCGCAATCTTCGTCGTAGCCGCAATCGTGCCTGAGATGCGCGCAAGCTCGCGGAAGTGGTAGGGAAGCGAAAAGTTGATGAGCAGGCTTGCTGCGACCACCGAGGCAAGCAGCAGGCCGTGTGCGCGGGAAATGGATGCGCGCCCGTGCTTGCGCGCGGCAAAAAACACAAGGGCAGCGGCGATGCCGCCCAGCACCAACCCGCCGATGCCGCCGCGCGAGGCGCCGACGAAGAGCGCGACGAACCCGGAAAAAGCGCCGAACCATGTGAGCACGCGCCAAACAGGCAAGGCAAGAAACACAAGCGCCCAAAGCAAAAGCGGCAAGAGCACCACGAGCACATCGGCCGTGAAGTTCACATGCCCTACGGGGGAGAACAACACGCTGATGTTGTAGCCGGGCCGCCCGTAATCCACGAAGTAGCCCTTCCAGAAGCCGAGGCCAAACACAGTGCCGGCGATAGCAAGCGCCCGCGCAAACCAGCCGAGCCAGTTGGGGCGCGTGGCGGCAGCCCAAGCGGCAACGAGAAAGATCGCCGCCGCATCCACCCAGGCCGCAAAGCGGATCCAGCCCTCGGTGGGATTCACACCGCGAAAGACGCCGACGAGCGCCAGCATCAAAAACGCGAGCAATCCCCAAACGGGCCACGGCCAGGGCCAGGGGATCTTGCGCCGCACCGCCACAAGCAAGCCGCCTGCGGCCCATGTGCAGGCGCCCGCAATGGCATAGACGGCCCATTTCGGCTCTTCATTGGGCGCAACGAATGGAAACACGCGCAGGTTGAGCACAATCGGCAAAAAGCCGAGCGGCAGCACGGCGAGCCAAAAGGCGGGATCGCGGATACGCGCCTGCATGCGGCGATTGTAAGTGAATGTTCGGTTGGTGCTAGTCGTGCACCTCCCGAAGCGTCATCGTCACGGTGCGCTCCACGAGTTCGCCGGCGGGATTGAGCACCTCTTCCACGATATAGACTGTATCCTTCGTGATCTTCTCAATGCGGCCGTTGTTGAGGCCGAGGTGACTGCCGCGTTTGACGATGTAGCCCTTGCCCGTGGGATCTTGGATCATCGCCACGCGCGCCCCGCCCTGCTCGTAAATGGCCACAAGCTTCAAGGCGGAAAGATCAAACTTTTCCAGCGGCTCCAGCGGCCGATTGCGGCGCGCGCCTGCACGCGAGCGCCGCCGCGCCTCCAGCTTTTGCAGATAGGACTCAAATGGATCGCGCAAATGCGCGATGTCCACTTGCGGCGCCTTGGCCATGTGCGCAAATGCGTTCGGCAGCGCTTGCGCACAGGCATCCTGCACCTGTTTGCGCTGCTCTTCCCAGGCAGCAAACGAAATGAGCTTGCTCGTTTTGCCCACACGATAGCGCACCGCACGGGCGCGCCATTGCGGGTGCTTGGCAAGCGCGCGCTGGATCTGCTGATGCAAATCCTCCACACGCGGGCGCTGCTCGCACAGGCACGCGTTCTTCTCGCGCCCGCTTTGCACGCAGGACTGCACGGCCTCGGCGATCCCCGCAATGCCCGCCGAGATGCGCTCCAATACGGCCACATCTTGCGGGGCCTGCACCTCTAGGGGCGCTTCCGCGGCATAAGCCGCCGTGAGCACGAGCAATCCGATCCCGCCTGCCAGCCTGCGCATGACTCCCCCTTTTTCTTTCCGATTGTGGCACGGCATGCGCGCGAGCACAAAAGCATGCAAAAAAAAGGCCGCGCGAGCAACGCGCGGCCAACCAGCGCGAAGCATCTCCAAGCCTAGAAGCGCGCGAACACGCCCGCATACGGCCCCTTGAAGGTCGCATCGAGATAGACGCTGTTCTGATCCACCTTCACTTGGATCTGGCGATAGCCCGCATAGACGCCGACGAGCGGCAGCGGCGAGAACTCGATCTGCAGATCCGTGTCCACGAACTTGTTCTTGCCCGCGCCGATCCAGCCGATGCGCCCGACGACACCCAAGAAGTCCGCAAGCGCGATGCGCGCACGCGCGCCGATCGTCGGGATCGGCACGGTCTTGGACACCGTCGCCGTCTGGCCCAGCGAGGACAGTTGCAGATTGGCGCGTGCGCTTTTGACCGAAAACTCCGGGCCAAACTGGAAACGAGTGGGAACGTCGTCCATGTTCACGAGATACCAGGTAAGCCCCACGTCCACGAGGTCCACCTTGGCATCGGCATTGACCGAGAGACCTGCGAAATTTTGGCCACCAAAGACAAGCTTGGGAGCATTGATTTTGCCCGAGGCGCTCGTCTTGATCGGCAGGTAGCCGACGGAAAGCCGCCAGTCGCCGAGCTGCAGCGCCACCTCGCCCGAGACGTTCGTGCTCTTCTTGAACTTGGCCACGCCGTTGCCGCCCCCGAATGTGAGCGTGCCCTGCTGGCCGCCCTTGTTGCCCGCGAACTTGCCGCTTGCCGTCATGTATTGGTAGCCGAGCTTGACGCTCACCATCTCGTCGGCCTGCGCCGCCGGCACCGCAAGTGCCGCAGCCGCGATTGCGAGAAGCATCCGTTTCATACCCACCTCCGCGTGATCGGGATCGGCGCAGCCTCGCGCCGACGCGCAGTCTAGGGCGTGATCGCGATCACGGCACGCGCTACGCTTGCGCGCATGCGCCTGGCCGTGGACATCGGCGGCACCTTCACGGACTTCGTGCTCAAGGACGCGCACGGGCGCATCCACATCGCGAAGACGCTT
>WFOX01000164.1 GCA_015487905.1 Mariprofundales bacterium | reverse complement strand
GATCGCCGTATTCCTTGAGCGACTTCTCGGTGGAGTAGATGAGCATGTCGGCGTGGTTGCGCGCCTCAATGAGCTCCTTGAGGCGACGATCCTCTTCCGCATGCTCCTCGGCCTCGCGCTTGAGCCGCTCAATCTCCTCTTTGGTGAGGCCACTGCCCGCCTCAATGCGGATGGAGGCTTCCTTGCCCGTGCCCTTATCCTTGGCGGAGACATGCAGGATGCCGTTCGCATCAATGTCAAAGGTCACCTCAATCTGCGGCACGCCGCGCGGTGCAGGCGGAATGCCCTCCAGGTTGAACACGCCGAGCAGCTTGTTGCGCGCGAAGATGTCGCTCTCACCTTGCGCGACCTTGATTGTGACCGCGGTCTGGTTGTCGGCGGCGGTCGTGAAGATCTGGCTTTTGCGCACGGGAATCGTCGTGTTGCGCTCAATGATCTTCGCAAAGAGACCGCCCTCCACCTCAATGCCAAGCGAAAGCGGCGTCACATCCAAAAGCAGCACATCCTTCACTTCGCCCGTGAGCACGGCGCCCTGGATCGCCGCGCCGATCGCGACGACCTCATCGGGGTTGATGCCCTTGTGCGGCTCGCGGCCAAAGAACTCCTTGACCTTCTGCTGCACGAGCGGCATGCGCGTTTGCCCGCCCACGAGGATGACCTCGTGGATGTCGCTTGCCTTGACCCCGGCATCGTCCAAGGCACGGCGGCAGGCCTCAAAGGTGCGCTCAATGATGTCCTCCACCATGCTCTCCAGCTTCGCGCGCGTGATCTTCATTACAAGATGCTTGGGGCCTGAGGCATCGGCCGTAATGAACGGAAGGTTCACTTCCGTCTCCATGCGGCTGGATAGCTCAATCTTGGCCTTTTCCGCCGCTTCCTTGAGGCGCTGCAAGGCAAGCTGATCCTTCCTGAGGTCAATGCCGTGCTCCTTTTGGAACTCGTCGGCCAAGTAGTCAATGAGCCGCTGGTCAATGTCCTCGCCGCCCAGGAAGGTGTCGCCCGCCGTGGACTTCACCTCAAAGACGCCGTCGCCGATCTCCAGGATGGAGATGTCAAAGGTGCCGCCGCCGAGGTCATAAACGGCGATGAGCTGGTTCTCCTCCTTCTTGTCCAGGCCATAGGCGAGCGCCGCCGCGGTCGGCTCGTTGATGATGCGCAGCACATTGAGGCCTGCGATCGCGCCTGCGTCCTTCGTCGCCTGGCGCTGCGCATCGTTGAAGTAGGCCGGCACCGTGATCACGACATCGGTGATCTTCTCGCCGAGATATTCCTCGGCATCGCGCTTGAGCTTTTGCAGCACCATCGCCGAGATTTCCTGCGGCGGCATCTTCTTGCCGTCCATCTCCACCCAGGCGTCACCGTTGTCGGCCGGCACGACCTTATACGGCACAAGCTCCATGTGCCGCTTGACCTCGGGCGAGTCATACTTGCGCCCGATGAGCCGCTTGACCGCATAGAAGGTTCTCAGCGGATTCGTGACCATCTGGCGCTTGGCGGGCGCGCCGACAAGCCGCTCGCCCGAGTCCGTAAAGGCGACGATGGAGGGCGTGGTGTTGTCGCCCTCAGCATTCGGGATCACCTTGGGCTGGCCGCCCTCCATGATCGCCATGCAGGAATTCGTTGTGCCCAAATCAATGCCCAAAACCTTTTTCGCCATCGCTACCTCTCCTCTTCGTCAAGATTTCGCTTTTTTCTCTTGGGGACGCGCACGCGCCTTTTCAATCCTTTTCTTGCTCATCCGCACAAGCGCCTTGGGATGAGGACGCTTCTTCCTTGGCCGGCGGGCCGCTTGAGACGACGACCTTGGCCGGGCGCAGAAGCTTGTCGCCGATCTTGTAGCCCGCCACATGCTGCGCGATCACCGTGCCCTCGGGATGCTCCTCGCTTGGCACCTGCATGAGCGCCTCGTGATGATGCGGATCAAAGGGCTTACCCACCGCATCAATGCGCTGCATCTCAAAGCGCTCCATGACGCGCTTCCAGCTCTCCAAGGTAAGCCGCACGCCTTCGCGCAAGGACTCCACATCGCCCTTGGCCTCCAGCGCGCGCTCCAGATTGTCCACGACATCCAAAAGGGCCTCGGCGAAGCGCTCCATTCCGTATTTGCGCGCAAGCTCAATCTCGCGCTCGGCGCGCTTGCGGATGTTTTCGGCCTCGGCAAGCGCGCGCAGGTATTTGTCGCGCAGGACACCAAGCTCCTCTTCCAGCTCGGCCACGCGCCGTTTGAGCATGGCAAGCTCCTCTTCGGGGCTTGCGCGCTCTTCTTCTCGCGCCGTTTCCGCTTGATCCTCGCGCGTGGTCTCTTCGGCACTTGCGCGCGCTTGCTGCTCTTCGTGCTTGTCCTCGTGTGCCACGGCAACCCTCCGGCATACAAGTTCCTTCGCGTTGCTTGTGGGGTAGTTTGCCCCCGTTTTCAAGCATGCGCGGCCTGCATTGACACATCCCCTCCAATGCCTAGGATGCGCGGCTCCTTGCAAGAGCCCACTTCTTTAGGAGAGGAAAGCCGATGCGAACCTTCAGCGCGCGGCCCCAAGATGTAAAGCGCCATTGGTATCTCGTGGATGCCGAAGGCAAAACGCTCGGCCGTTTGGCGAGCGAGATTGCAAAGATTTTGCGCGGCAAGCACAAGCCCATTTACACGCCACATGTGGATTGCGGCGACTTCGTGATCGTCGTCAATGCCGAGAAGGTGCGCGTTACAGGCCGCAAGGAAGAGCAGAAGAACTACTATCGGCACTCGGGCTATCCGGGGGGGCTTAAGGTTGTGCCGCTTTGGAAGATGCGCAACACGCATCCGGAGCGCATCATTGAGCATGCCGTGCGCGGCATGTTGCCGAAAGGACCTTTGGGGCGGCGCATGCTGCGCAAGCTCAAGGTCTATGCGGGGCCGGAGCACCCGCATGCGGCGCAGAAGCCGGAAAAGCTTGAGATTCCCGCATAAAGAGAGGACACGATGGCCGAGGTCAAGGAACTGGAAAGCTATCGCGGCACGGGCAGGCGCAAGACGAGTGTGGCGCGTGTGATCCTGCGCCCAGGTAACGGCGCCGTGCTCGTCAACGGCCGCGCGTTTGAGCAATACTTTCCCACCGAGGCGCAGCGGCAGCACGCGCTGGAGCCGCTCAAGATCGTGAACATGGAAGGCCGCTTTGATGTGCTCGTGAATGTCTCAGGCGGCGGGCTTTCAGGTCAGGCGGGCGCCGTGCGCCTTGGAATCGCGCGGGCGCTTGTCGCCTATGACGAGGGGCTTCGCCCCGCGCTCAAAAAGGCCGGAATGCTCACGCGCGATCCGCGCATGGTGGAGCGCAAGAAATACGGCCTGCACAAGGCCCGTCGCGCCGTGCAATACTCCAAGCGCTAAGCGCTTCCTTCACAACCTTGCAAAAGGGCGCACCCATAGGTGCGCCCTTTTTTGCATTGCGGGATTGCGCTCGGCAAGCTTGGCGTCATGCGCATCGGCATCCCCAAAGAAATCAAAAATCGCGAGCATCGCGTGGCGCTCACGCCTGAAGCCGTGGCCGCACTCGTGCAAGAGGGCCATGAGGTGCGAGTTGAGCGTGGCGCAGGCAGCGATGCCGGGTTTCCCGACGAAGCCTATGCGCAACAAGGCGCGCAGATGGTCTCTCGCGAAGCGGCTTGGGATGCCGATCTCGTCGTCAAGGTCAAAGAGCCTTTGCCCGAGGAATACCCGTTTTTGCGTCCCGGGCTTGTGCTGTTCACCTACCTGCACTTGGCCGCGGATCCGCGCCTTGCAAACGAGCTGTGCCGCAAGCGTGTGGCGGCCATCGGCTACGAAACCGTGCAAACGGACGATGGCAGGCTGCCCTTGCTTGCGCCGATGAGCCGCATCGCCGGCAGGCTCGCTGTGCAACTCGGCGCGCGTTTGTTGCTTGCCGAAAACGGCACCCAGCATCCAGGCCCGGGACGATTGCTTGCAGGCGGCGTGGAAGAGCCTGCGCAGGTGGTGATTCTGGGCGGCGGCACCGTGGGCGAAGAGGCCGCGCGCGTGGCGCACGGGCTTGGTGCGCAGGTGCGCGTGCTGGAGCTACGCCCGGCGCGCCGCCGCGAGCTTGCCGAGCGGCTTGGCCCAGCGGTGGAGGTGCTTGCGTCAGATCCCGAAACGCTGGAGGCCCTGTTGCCCAAGACATGGTTGCTGATCGGTGCCACGCTCGTGCCCGGCGCGCGCACGCCGAGGCTATTGGATCGCCGCCGCCTCGCTGCCATGCCCCCGCGCAGCGTGTTCGTGGATGTCGCGATTGACCAAGGCGGCACGAGCGAGACGAGCCGCCCGACCTCTTGGGACGAACTTGCCTATGTGGCCGAAGGCGTGATCCATTGCGCACCACCCAGCATGCCTGCCGCGGCCGCACGCACGGCCACGCGCGCGCTTGTGGCCGCCACCCTTCCCTATGTGCGCAAGCTCGCCTCCTTGGGACTGAAGGATGCGCTTGCGGCGGACGCCGCACTGCGCCGCGGCCTCAACACCTATGAGGGGCGCATCGTGCACGAAGCCGTGGCCAAAGCATTGCAAGGCTAGAAAAACCCCTTCCACCAAAGCGCAAACAGCCGCCCGCGCCCGTAGGCGCCGCGCATCCACATAAGCCGCGCGCCCGCCTCCCAGTCCTCGCCGCCCGCATAGCGCCCGTCCAGCCAGCCCGCGCGGTCGCCGCAGCCCGAAGCAAGCAAGGCCCCCTCCAGGCGCCAGAGCGGATGGCCATGCCAGCTTGCGCGCGCAAAGCCCTGACGGCGGCAAAGCCCCACGAGCGCCTGCGGCTCGGGTGGTGCGCGGCCCGCCAGGCCGTCCACGAGCGCCTCCAGGCTCCAGTCCCAGTCGCCGCGCGCGCCGCTGGCGCCAAAGGCGACCTCCTGCGCGCTTTCCGTGCGCACGGCCAAAAGCCACGCCGTCGTTTCGCCGATGTCGGCTTGCAGATCCAGCCCGGCCCAATCCCTGCGCCCGCGGCGGATGAAGGTGGCGGCAAGCTCAAATCCCACGCCGCCCATCTCCAGCCGCGCTGCGGTGGTAGGCGCAACATGGCGCGCCGCGCGCCCGGGGGCTGCAAATGCATGCAGGCGCACATTCCCCGCATCCCAAAGCGCACGCATCCCGTCCGCGCCGGGCGTCTGCTCCGGCTCCAGCGCAAGCGGTGCACGCGGCGCAAGCCGATCCAGAAGCGCAAAGGCCCAGCCCGGCCCCCAAACGGGATGCATGCGCCCGATCGCGATCTCGCTGCGATCAGCAAAGAAGGCCATCTCGGCGCGGTGCAGCCGCAGCCGCCAGAGCATGCGCCCGCGCGCGCCTGCACGCTCCAGATCCAAGGCGTTCGGCTCCGGCGTGCGCACAAGCGTTTGCATCTCGGGCATGCGCGCGATCGCCCCTTGCCAAAGCTCGGCATCCGCGCGCACGAACGCGCGCCAGAAGGCGCTCTCTGTATCCGCAGCAAGCCTTGCGCGCGCATAGACGCCTTCATGCGCGCGCCCTTGCGCATCGGGCATGGAAAGCGCAAACAAGGCCAGCTCCAGTCCCAGCTCGCCGGCGGTTGCGGCAAGCGGCCAGAAGAGCAAGGGCACAAGCCGCCTCATCGGGATTCGGTGGCGACGATGCGGCCGTCTTCCAGCGTGATCAGCGTGCGCGCTTCAGCCATCACGGTGGGATCGTGCGAGGCGAGGATGAAGGTGATGCCCTCTTCCTCGTTGAGCT
>WFOX01000163.1 GCA_015487905.1 Mariprofundales bacterium | reverse complement strand
GAGGTGCTCACGATGCACGGTGCCAAGGGGCTGGAGTGGGACGCCGTGCTGCTCTTCGGCCTCGGAAGGGCGCCGCGCAAGGGACAGAGGGATGGGCAGCCCAAGCTTCGCATGGCCCGCGTGGGAGGCGGCGTGCTGATCGCGCCGCCGCGTTTTCGCCGCAGCGAAAAGGGGGAGCCGGGCGGCTGGGAGGCGCTCGTCAAGACCATTGAGAACGAGCGCGAGCGGCAGGAGGCGCTGCGGCTTTTGTATGTCGCCTGCACGCGCGCGAAGAAGCGGCTGCACCTTGTAGGTTCTGTGTCGGAGGAAGAAAAACCTGCGGGCGGGTCGCTGCTGGCGTTTCTTGGTGACGACGCCGATGGGATCCGAGAAAGATTCCCACGGGTAGGGAAGATTACGCCTGTGGCAAAGAAGGGCGAAGAGGAAGCCGAACATGTTGCGCCGCAGCTCGTGCGCGTGGCTGCACCGGTCAGCCACACGCCGCCCGAAGCCCCGCCTGTGGGCGCGCCGCCCGTCTTCGGCTGGGCCGGGGTGGAGGCGCATGCGCTCGGCGAGGCGCTGCACCGGCTGCTGGAAGAGGTCGCGCGCATCGGTCTGGAGCGCTGGGAAGAGGAGGGGCGCAAGCCCGAGCCGATTTTGCACCGCGCGCTTGCGCAGGCCGGCGCGGCCGGCGAGGCGCTGGAGAAGCTCATGGAGCAAGCGCTTGCGGGTTGGGAAAAGGTGCGAACGAGCAAACGCGGGCGCTGGTTGCTTTCGGGCAAGCACGAAGATGCCCATGCCGAGTGGGAGCTTGTCGTGCAGGGGCCGGGCGGCATGCCCGCCGTGATCCGCATGGACCGCAGCTTTGTGGATGAAGAGGGCACGCGCTGGGTGGTGGATTACAAGGCTTCATTCCACGAGGGCGGCGATCTAGAAAGGTTTCTGGAGGAGGAGCTTTATCGCTATCGCCCGCAGCTTGAACGCTATGTGCAGGCCGTGAAGACGCTGGAGCCGCATCGCCCGGTGCGCGCCGCGCTCTATTTTCCGCTTATGGATGCTTGGCAAGTCCTGGACGCCTGAACCGCATCCTCTCTCCTCGCCGATTGCCTCGCATTTGCACAACGCCCTGTAGGTCGGGTTTCAACCCGACATGTGCGTTTGCAAACGCTGGTGCGTTGTCGCCCTGAAAGGCGGCCTACAGGGCGAATGGCCGATGGGGAATCGTCTGCAAATCCGGTTCGCGCAGGCGGACGCAAGCCCCAAAGGCCGCTAGCATGCGCGTGATTTTCGCTTTCGGGAGGCATAGGTGGCAGACGAGCTCGGACAGGTGATTCCGGTCAATATTGAAGAGGAAATGCGCCGCTCGTATCTGGATTACGCGATGAGCGTGATCGTCGGGCGCGCGCTTCCTGATGCCCGCGACGGCCTCAAGCCCGTGCACCGGCGCATCCTCTATGCCATGCACGAACTCGGCTGCACGCATGAGAAGCCCTACAAGAAATCCGCGCGCATCGTCGGTGATGTGATCGGTAAGTATCACCCGCATGGCGACGCCGCCGTCTATGACGCGCTCGTGCGCATGGCGCAGGACTGGAGCATGCGCCATGTCCTCGTGGACGGCCAGGGCAACTTCGGCTCCATGGACGGCGATGCGCCCGCCGCGATGCGCTACACCGAAGCGCGCATGAGCCGGCTCGCCGCAGAGCTGCTCGCCGACATTGACAAGGACACCGTGGACTTCCAGCCCAACTACGACGGCTCGCTCAAGGAGCCCATCGTGCTGCCCGCGCGCTTTCCGAACCTGCTCGTGAACGGTTCGCAGGGCATTGCTGTCGGCATGGCCACGAACATCCCGCCGCACAATCTCGGCGAGACGATTGCGGCCACGATCGCGCTCATCCGCAAGCCCGAGATCACGGACGAGGAACTCATGCAGATCCTGCCCGGGCCGGATTTCCCGACGGGCGCCTTCATCTGCGGCCGCGAGGGGATGCGCAAGGCCTTCCTCACGGGCCGTGGCTCCATCACGATGCGCGCGCGCGTGGAGGTGGAGGAAGACCCGAAGGGCAAAAAGCGCGCGCTCATCGTCTCCGAGCTTCCCTATCAGGTGAATAAGGCGCAGCTCGTGGAATCCATCGCCCATCTCGTGCGCGAGAAGAAGATTGAGGGCATCGCCGATCTGCGCGATGAGTCCAACCG
>WFOX01000162.1 GCA_015487905.1 Mariprofundales bacterium | reverse complement strand
TGCCGCGAACGCACCACAGGCATGCCGTAAGCATCAAGCTGGAAGGATTGCACAAGCGGCGCCGTGTCCTTCGCGTGGTTTGCCGCGGCGAGGTAGTAGGGAAGATTCACGGTGCCGATGGCCACGCTCGCGACGGATGCAAGCGCGCCTGCGGCATAAAGATCTCGGAGGCCCTTCGTCCCGTAGGGATCAAATGCGAGCACGGCGCTGTAGATGTCCAGCACGCCGAGCGGATTGTTCGCGGACGGCGGCGCGACATCCTGCGCGGTCATTACCGGCTGCCGGGCAAGCGCATACAAAAGCCCCGTCACGGGCTGCGTCGTGAATGTCCAGGCAGCGGCGACGCCATTGTCCGGCCCGCCCCAGGCAAAGCCCTGCGTCTGCAAGAGCGGCTTCACCGCGCCGACGAGCAACCGCCGCAGCGACTCCAGCCTCCTTGCATCGGCATCGGGGGCCGGGATCAGGCTGTGGCCGTAAGGATCCACGAGCGGCGCCGTTTGCTTGAGGTAGCGGAAGGTGAGATCAGGCACGGCAGGCCGCCCGTCCAGCGCCTTCAGCCGGTCGCTCACAACCACGAGATAGGTGGTAAGCGGCTTGAGCGGCACAAGCGGCTTGATCACGAGCGTGGCCGGATCATTGGGCGAGACAAATGCATAGATGTCCTTGCCCTGCGCACGCCGCGCGACGATGCTGGTGGGCACGCCGTTGGTCGTGGCCAGCTCAAACACGGCCCAGGCATAGGGGTCGGCAAGGCTTTGCGGATCCACCGCCGAGGAAAAGCTGATCGTGATCGGCGCGGTCGTGGAGAAGCCGAAGAGCGTGTTCGCCGCCGCCGCAGGATCGGCGTAAGGATCGGCGGGGTTGAAGGCGGCGGGATTGGCAAGCGGCAGGGTCAAATGCCCTGTTTGCGGATCGTGGAGGATGTCGTTTGGAAACGGGATCACGCCAGCCTTGGGATCGTAGCGCGCCACAAACGGACTCGTCGTGCTGTTCGGCGTATCCGCATAGTTGCTTGAGCAGGCAGCGAGCACGGCGGTGAGCAAGGCCACGATCAGGCGTGCCATGGTATCCTCCTTCCCCGAGACGCGACACACAGAGTCAAGCAAAGAGGATGGTGAACTGTCAAGTCGGAACGAAAAATCCTTTACCCAGTAGCGCCTGTGCAAATGATGGTGAAACTTCTCTCTGTCGCTACGCTAACCGCGATGCAATGCCTCAAAGATCCGCGCGGCCAGCGCTTCAGAAATCCCGGGCGTTTCGGCAAGCTGCTCGCGGCTTGCGCGCCGCACGCCTTCAAGCCCCCCAAACCGGCGCAAAAGCGCTGCGCGGCGCTTGGGGCCCAGCCCCGGAATCGCCTCCAGGGGCGAGGAAAAGGTGCTTTTCGTCGCTTGCTTGCGCAGATAGCGACCCGCAAAGCGATGCGCCTCATCGCGCACGCGCGCGAGCAGCAGCATCCCAGGCCGCGGCCCGGGCCGGATCGGCTCGGCAAGCCAGGGCGCCCAAAGCGTTTCCTCCCCGGCCTTGCGCTTCGGCCCCTTCGCCGCCGCCACGATGGGAAGATCCAATGCGGCCTTGCGCGCCTCCTCCACGGCCACGGCGAGCTGCCCGCGCCCGCCGTCCACGCAAAGAAGATCAGGCTTGGGAAGCTCGCCCTCGTGGATTGCGCGGAAGATTCGCGTGAGCAGCTCACGCATTCCCGCATAATCGTCGCCGGGCGCAAAGCGCGTTTTGTCCAGCCGATAATGGCGGTAAAGCTCCTTCACGGGGCCGTCCTCGCCGATCCAGGTCAGTGCTGCTGACATCCATTTGCCGCCCAAGTGCGCATTGTCCACGGCGGCGACAAGCGCAGGCGGCGCGGCAAGACCCAGCATCTCGGCAAGATCGGCGAGCGCCGGCGCCAAATCCTGCTCGCGGCGCCCCGCAAGCACCGCCTCCGCCGAGCGGCGCACGCGGGCAAGCCATGCCCGCGCCTCGCCGCGCAGCGCCCGCCGCACGCGCACTTTGCTTTTGCCGCCCGCCAGAAGCTCGGTCACCTCTTGCAACGCACGGGCGGTTGCGGCATCGGTATCCACAAAGATGCGCGCAGGCGGCGGCTCGCGCCGATAGCGATCCACGAAAAGCTGCTCCAGGATTTCCAGATCGCTGGCCTCGGCCGCGCGTTTGGCGCGCAAGGTGTAGCTGCCGAGATCGCGCCGGCCCCTGCGCATGCCCACGGCGACATGGGCATCGGCGCCCGTGCGCAGCACGGCGAATGCATCGGCATCAGCAGGCAAGGCGCGATCGTCGGCGGTTTCCAGAATCGCGCGCAGGGCGCGGATGCGATCGCGCAGCACGGCGGCGCGCTCAAAGGCAAGGCGCGCTGCCGCTTCCTGCATCTCGGCTTCCCAGCGAGCAAGAAGTGTTTCATCCTCGCCGCGCAGGAAACGCTGGGCGGCTTTTACGCGCTCGGCAT
>WFOX01000161.1 GCA_015487905.1 Mariprofundales bacterium | reverse complement strand
GCGCACCTCCCCAGCATCCCGCGCCTTCTAAACACGCCGCGCGCATTCGTGCAGTGATGGGTATCACACTTCACCATCGCCAGCTCCACTCAGCGCCCGCCGCCCATTCCGTAAAGGTCTTGTCCAGCGCCGCAGGCACGGCGGGCGGCTTGAAGTTGGAATCGTTGCGCTGCCAATGCACGCGCAAGGCCACGCGATGCCGCGCGCCCTCGCCGAACGCGCGCCCCAACTCGCCGCCGAGGAAAACGAACCGATCTTGGCGTCGCTTGCCGGCGATGAGGTCGCGGCGGCGATAGCTGCGCAACCAGCCCGTCAATTGCACGCTCGCATCCCAGGCGCCGCTGGTGCGCGCATAGCCGAGCTCCAAGGCCACTTGCGCGAAATCGTCCGTTTTGGGATGCGTGGCATCGCCTTTCGTCTGCTCAAGATGCGCGCGCACGCCGAGCGTCACGCGCTGATCCTCCGCGCCGAAGGACCGCGCAAGATGCAGCTCGTGCACAAGCCCGCCTAGCCTTCGCAAATCCACGCGCTGCGGGCCAAAGGCGCTCGTGAATGTGCGTGCGCGCAGGCTATAGCCCGCATCCCAATCCGCGCGCTTCCAGTTGAGATCCAGGCCCACGCCCCAAAACAGGCGCTGGCGCGCAAGCATCACATATTCCAGCACGGGCGCGACTTCCCAAGGTCCTGTGCGCCAACCCGCGCGCGCGATGTGCATGATAAGATCGTAGTCGCTGCGCTTGTTGTATTTCTGCGCTTCCAGCACATATTCCGCGAGCACATGCGCGCCTTGATAGCGCAACTGCACGCGCGCATCGCCAAAGACATCGCTGCGCGGCTTGCCCTTTTGGGGTCTTGCGATGTCAGGCAGCAAATCCACATTGCTCGTGCGCGCAACCCCCAGCGCAAGCTCACCGTGAAAGCCTTGCTCGCCTTGCAAAGTGCGCAAAAGCAACTTGGCGCTTTGCCCGTAGGGGCCTTCTTTGTCCAGCGCAAGCGCCTTGTTCGCCCAGCGCGTGGCCGCCTCATTCTCCCCGCGCTGCGCGGCGATCCAAGCAAGGTAATACGCAGCCGCCGCGCGCAGCCCGGGCGCCTGCGCCTGCCTCCAAAGCCCTTGCCAAAGCGTTTGCGCTTGTTTGAGCTTGCCCGCCTGCACAAGCGCCGTGCCCAGCTCCATGCGCGCTTCCAAATCCTGCGGCTTGCGCGCTAGCCAAGCCTGCAACACTTGGGCCGCCTCTTTGGGGCGGTCGGCTGCGCGCAGGCTGCGCGCATAGGCCAAAAGCGCGTCGCGATCCTCGGCAAAGCGCGCTCCCACAAGCTTTTTCCATTGCGCAAAGATGCGGCTTGCCTCCGTGTGCTTGCCGGCCTCGGAAAGCGAAAGCGCAAGATAGCGCAGCACGCGCGCATCCTTAGGATGGCGCTTTGCAAGCGCCGAAAGCGCCGCGATCGCATCCTCTAAATCGCCGAAGTTGTAATCCTCAATCGCTGCAAGCAGCGCTTCTTGTTCTTCCTTCGTCCATTCCGCAGCCGCGGCTGCGCCCATGCCTATTGCAAACACCAGCGTCCATGCCCACGCCTTGCGCATCGCGCGCATGCCAACCTCCCCTTTGGACTTCCAAGCGCGGCTGCCGCGCAGAAGCCGTTATAGACAATGGCTATGGGAAGCGCAAGCGCAGAAAAAGAAAAGCCCGCGGGCGTGCCCGCGGGCTGCAAATGGCGCACCCGGAAGGATTCGAACCTCCGACCTTCTGGTTCGTAGCCAGATGCTCTATCCAGCTGAGCTACGGGTGCGCATCCCCTTTCGGGGCAGGCGGAAAGATAGCGTCGCCCAGCCAAACTTTCCAGCCCCCCATTTGCGGGCCGAAGAGCATCGGAAAGTGCGCGAACAGCCAACCGCGATAGACGCGCTTGGGGCCGCGGAAAAGCTCCACGAAGGCGGCGGGATTGCTTGCGTCTTCCTCATGCACATCCGCCCAGCCGCTTGGCGTGCGCACGAGATTGCGCGCAAGCGCAAGCACGCGCCCATGCCAATCCCGCGGCCCCGAAAACGGCTTGCCCACCTCGGCTTTTACGCGATAGGTGCGCGCTTCCCACACATTGAGCCACACGAGCTCGGCACGCCCCTCGCGCACCGCACCTTGCACCGCCGCAAGCTGAGGCCCGCTGCCTGCATGCGGATCCGGGGGACTTTGCGCAGGCTGCGCTGCCGCCACGCTCAGCCAAAGAAAAAACGCTCCCGCAAGCGCGGGAGCGAAGCTGGCGGAGAGGGCGGGATTCGAACCCGCGGCACCCCTTGTCGGAGTGCAACTCCTTAGCAGGGAGCCGCCTTCGACCACTCGGCCACCTCTCCTTTGCCCACTGGCGGAAGGGGTG
>WFOX01000160.1 GCA_015487905.1 Mariprofundales bacterium | reverse complement strand
ATCGTGGATCGCGCCATGCAAAAGGATCCTGATGCGCGCTATGCCAGCGCAGCCGAGATGGCCGAAGACCTCAAGGCCGTGCTGCAAGAGCTGCAAGCGCCACGCAAGCCGCGGAAGAAGAAGTCGTGAAGCTCATCAGTTGGAATGTGAATTCCTTGCGCGTGCGCCTTGCCCAGGTGCTGCAACTTCTGGACGAAGAAACCCCTGATGCGCTTGCCTTGCAAGAGATCAAGATGACGGAAGAACTGTTCCCGCTTGCGGCCTTCGCCGAGCGCGGCTGGCATGCGCTCGTTTGCGGCCAAAAGGCCTATCACGGGGTGGCGCTCATCACGCGCAAAAAGGCTGAGCTTATGCACAAAGGCGCGCCGCCCGGCATGGACGATGCCGCAGCCCGCCTTGTGGCCGCGCGCATGGACGGCATCACCATTGTCTCGGTCTATGCGCCGAACGGCCAAGAAGTGGGAAGCCAAGCCTATGCCTACAAGCTCAACTGGTTCGCGCACCTTGCGGATTGGGCGGCGACTCTGGAAGGCCCGCTTGCGCTATTGGGCGACTTCAATGTCGCCCCCGAGGACCGCGATGTGCACGATCCCAAACGCTGGCAAGGCAAGATCCTCTGCTCGGAGCCTGAGCGCGCGGCGTTTCGCGATCTGCTTGCGCGCGCGAGGCTCACCGATGCCGTGCGCGCGCTTACTGAGGCGCCGATGTTCACCTGGTGGGACTATCGGCTGCGCGCATTTGAACGCGGCTGGGGCTTGCGCATTGACCATGCGCTCGTGCGCGGATTGTCTCCCGTGCGTGCATGCGTGCGCACGGATTACCGGGGAATGGAGCGGCCCTCGGATCATGCGCCGCTTGTCGTGGAGGTAAGTCCATGAGGCTTGTGCGCGAGGAAATCGTGATCGCGACGCGCGGGCGCGGCGCACACGAGATCACCGAAAAACTTGCGCGCTTCGTGGCCGGTGCGGGCATCGGCGAGGGGCTTTTGCATGTCTTTTGCCCGCACACGAGCTGCGCCTTGATGCTGCAAGAGAACTACGATCCCGATGTGCTTGCCGATATGGAGGATGCGCTGCGACGCCTTGCCCCCGAAGGCGCGCACTATCGCCATGCCAGCGAAGGCCCCGATGACATGCCCGCGCACATCCGCACGGCACTATTGGGTGCGTTTCTGCTGCTTCCCATAGCGCAAGGCGGCCTTGCGCTTGGCACCTGGCAGGGCGCGTTTCTTTATGAGCACCGCACGCGCGGGCGCCGCCGCAGGCTTTTGCTCACGGCCTGGGGAAACTAAGCCCATGCGTGCGCTTGCGCTTGCATGCCTGCTCATCGCAGGCACGGCCCATGCCCAAGCGTTGCGCCTTGCGGCCACGATCGCGCCTGTTGCACAGCTTGCGCGCACGCTTTGGCCCAAGGCGCAGGTGGCATGCCTTGCGCCTGCGGCCGATCCGCATGCGGTGCAGCTTGCACCGCGCGCCGCCTTGGTGGCGCGCAAGGCCCAGGCGCTGCTTGCGGCGGGGGTTTTGGATGCGCGCTGGCGTCCTGCGCATCCGCACACGCTCGTGCTCTTCGCCAACGCCGTGCACGGCTGGTTGGATCCCAAGGCCTTGGAACAGTTGGACGAAACGCTTCCTGCGCAGGCGGCCGCAGCAGGCCTGCCTCCTCCGCAACCCATTGGCCCGCTCGTGCGAAACGAGCTTTCGCGTTGGCGCAAGCTCATCGCCGCGCACGCGCCCCTAGGCGCCATCTATGCGCACGGCGCCTGGACGCCGTGGCTTGCGCAAGCAGGCGTGCGCACCTTGGCCGTGTTGGAGGCCGCGCCTGAGCTTGGCACAAGCGCGCGTGCACTCGCCGCGGCGCTTGTGCATGCACGCGCATTTGCGGGCAAGGTTTTGCTGATCACCCCCGCAGAGCACGCCACGGGGGTTTTGCGCGCGCTCAAGGCGCGACTGGGCGCGCGCGCCGTGCGCGTGATGTTGCCCGCGCTTGGCACCTGCAAAGAGACATGGCCTGCGCGCATGCAGCGCGCGTATCAGGCCTTGGCTCGGGCGCTGGCGCGATGACCTCCACAGCCGAGCTCGTCCATGTGTCTGTCCGCCGCCAAGGGCGGCTCGTGTTGGAGGATGTCTCGCTTGCCGTGCATGCGGGCGAGTTCGTGGCCGTGGTCGGCCCCAACGGCGCCGGCAAAAGCACCTTGCTGGCCACGCTCGTGGGGCTTGTGTTTCCAAGCGAAGGCGAGGTGCGGCTCTTTGGCACGCCGCTTGGGCCGCACAACGCACGCGCATTGCGCAAGCGCATAGGCTTTCTGCCACAAGCCTCGCCGCGTCCGCCCGCGCTTCCCGTGCGCGTGGCCGAGTTCGTGGCGATGGGGCTTGCAGGCTACGCGCGCCCCTGGGGGCTTTCCCGCCAAGAGCGCGCCCAAGTGCAAGAGGCGTTGGAGGCGCTTGGGATCGCTGCGCTCGCGCAGATGGATCTGCGCAGGCTCTCAGGCGGGCAATACCAACGCGCGCGCATCGCGCGGGCGCTCGTGCGCAAGCCGCAGTTGCTTTTGCTGGACGAACCCGCCGCCGCCTTGGATGCGCCTGCGCGCGATCGCCTGTTCCGGCTTTTGCGCGCGCTCGCCAACGAGGGCGCGGCCGTGCTCACGGTGGAGCACGATGTGGCCGCGGTTTCCCGCCATGCGGATGGCATCGCATGCCTCAACCGCCGCCTGCACCAGCATGCGCGCAAGGGCGAGCGCATCTCAAAGCGGGCATGGCAAGCGATGTATGGCGAAGCGCGCCCTCTGGCGCATGAGCCTTCTTGCATTGGAGAAGAGGCATGAGCGGTTGGTGGCACGATCCCATCTTGCAAGATGCGTTCTTGGCGGGTGCAGCCGCCGCCGTCGGCTGCGCGCTTTTGTCCGTGATGTCCTATGCGCACAGGCTCGCGTTTTTGAGCGTGAGCGCTTCCCATGCCTCGTTCGCAGGGGCGGGGCTTGCCGCCTGGTTGCAATGGCCGCTTTTGCCCACGGCCGCTGCAAGCTCCGTGGTGCTGGCCGTTGCGCTTGCGTGGTGGCCTGCTGAGCGCGTGCGCGATGAGGCGGCCACAGGTGCGCTGTTTGCAGGCGGCATGGCGCTTGGCGCCGTGTTCCTGGCCCATGCGCATACGCAAACGGGTTTTGTGGCGCTTTTGTTCGGCGATTTGCTCGCGCTTTCGCCCGCTGAGCGCGCATGGCTTTTTGCGGGCACAGCCTTCGTCGCCGCAGGATTCGTGCTTTTGGGGCGCGCCTGGTGGCGGCTTGCCGTGGATCCCGAGGCTGCTGAGGCGACCGGTGAGCCTGTGCGCGCCTTGCGCGTGCTGTTGCACCTTTGGTTCGGTGCAGGGGTGGTGCTTGCGGTCAAGGCCGTGGGCATCGTGCTGGCCACGGCGATGCTCACATTGCCCGCGGCCACAGCCGTGCGCATAAGCCGCGGGCTTTGGTCGCTCGCGCTCGGCGCATGTCTAAGCGCGCTTTTCGGCCTGGCGCTCGGGCTTGCCTTGGCATGGGGCTGGAACTGGCCCGTGGGGCCGGCGATCGCGCTTGCGCTTGTTGCGCTTTGGCTTGCCTCCGTGCTCGGCGCGCCCAAGCGCACCTCCCCCGCCGCATAAAGAAAGCCCCGCGGGGGGTGTCCGCGGGGCCTTTGCAGTGGGACAAAACGCGCTTTAGGCCCACTTCACATCGTAGAACTTCGTCATCTCCTCGAGCGACTTCTCCTTGCCGCGCAGCTTGGACGCCTGACCCGCCGCACCGAAGGCGATGTAGCGCTGCTTGCAGATCTCCTTCATCGCATTCTTGGCCGCAGTCAGATACTTGCGCGGATCAAAGTTCTTCGGATTTTCGGCCAAGTGCTTGCGGATCGCGCCTGTCGCGGCCAGGCGCAAGTCCGTGTCAATGTTCACCTTGCGCACGCCGTGCTTGATGCCCTCCTGGATCTCCTCCACGGGCACGCCATAGGTCTCGCCGAGATCGCCGCCGTATTCGTTGATCGTCTTGAGCCAATCCTGCGGCACCGACGAGGAACCGTGCATGACGAGATGCACATCGGGAATCTTGGCGTGGATTTCTTTCACGCGATCAATGCGCAGCACCGCACCTGTCGGCGGGCGCTTGAACTTATACGCGCCGTGGCTTGTGCCGATCGCAATCGCAAGCGCATCCACGCCCGTCTTCTTCACGAAGTCCAACGCCTGATCGGGATCGGTAAGCAGCATGTCCATCGTGAGCTTGCCCTCAGCACCCACGCCGTCTTCCTTGCCCGCCGTGCCGGTCTCCAAGGAGCCCAAGCAGCCGAGCTCGCCTTCCACGGACACGCCGCACGAGTGCGCGATCTTCACGACCGTGCGCGTGACCTCCACATTGTATTCGTAGGTGGAGGGCGTCTTCATATCGGGCATGAGCGAGCCGTCCATCATCACCGAGGTGAAGCCGAGCTGGATGGAGCGGATGCACACGCCCGGATCGGCGCCGTGATCCTGATGCACGCAAATCGGAATGTGCGGCCAGCGCTTCGCTGCCGCATCAATGATGGCCTTCAAGAACTCCGCACCTGCGTATTTGCGCGCGCCGGCCGAAGCCTGCACGATCACGGGCGCATCCACTTCATCCGCAGCCTCCATGATCGCATGCATCTGCTCCATGTTGTTCACATTGAAGGCCGGCATGCCATAACCTTCTTCGGCTGCGTGATCCAGCAACTGCCGCAGCGTAATCAGCGCCATATGTCCCTCCTTGTTCCTAGGTTTTCGCGCAAGGGCGCATCTTGCCTGGGGCCCCGCGCCTACGCAACCGCGCCCACCTCGCCCACGCGCAGGATTTTGAGCGCGTTCGTGCTGCCCGCCTTGCCCATCGGCGTGCCGAAGGTCATCACGATCCAGTCATCGGGACCTGCAATGCCCTCCT
>WFOX01000159.1 GCA_015487905.1 Mariprofundales bacterium | reverse complement strand
GGCCCCCAATAGTCGTCGCCCGGCGCATCCAGAAGCACGATCGGGATGGGCGGATTGCGGCCCGTTTGCACGAGTGTCAGCGTCTCAAAGGCCTCATCCAAGGTGCCGAAGCCGCCCGGCCCCAGCACGACCGCATCGGCCTCCTTGAGGAAAAAGAGCTTGCGCGTGAAGAAGTATTGGCAATAGAAGTGGCGCGGTGAGCCGTCCACGATCGGGTTCGGGTGCTGCTCCAAAGGGAGATTGATGTTGATGCCGAAGGAATGCGCGCGGCCTGCGCCGGCATTGGCCGCATGCATAAGCCCCATGCCGCCGCCCGTGATGACCATAAAGCCCGCGTCCTTGAGCGCGGCGGCGCAATCGTGCATCTGCCGCCAGCGCGCATCCGAGGGCGGGATGCGGGCCGAGCCGAACATCGCCGCCTTGCGGAAGTGCTTGTAAGGGCGGAAGACCTCAATGCCGCGCCGCATCTCGGCCACAACCCGCGCAAGGAGTTTCAGATCCTCGGGCGCCTGCACCTCGGAAACGAACGCGAGCGCCTCAAAGAGCAAGGTGCGCGCATAGACGGACGCACCCGCAAGGTCCTGAAAGAGCCGCTCGGCATCGCGGCGCAAGGTCTCGGGAAGGCCGGCCAGAAAAAGTTCCGCGGTCATTGCGGTTCAATCACGATCTCAATGCGGCGGTTCATGGCCCGGCCTTCGGCTGTCGCGTTCGTCGCAATCGGTCGCGCCTCGCCATAGCCGTAGGCGAAGACCTGCTCAGGCGCCACCCCCAGCCGCACAAGCCCTTTCGCCACGGCCTTGGCGCGCTCCAAGGAAAGCTTCTGGTTCGCGCGCGCATCGCCGCGGTCGTCGGTGTGCCCTTCCACGCGCACGCGCGCACCGGGATACAGCGCAATCGCCTCGGCCACCTTTTTCAGCAACGGGCGTGCGCGCTTGGGAAGGCGCGCCTTGCCCGAGGCAAAGCGCAAGGCGAGCAGCCGGATGCGCACCTCACCCGTGGAGGACACAAACACCTGCGCTTCGCGCGGCGCAAACAGCCCAAAAAGCTTTTGCTGGCGCCGCCAAGGCCAGGTTTCGCGCGCAAGCTTCGCGCGCATGGCCTCTTTGATTTCGGCGATGCGCGCACGGCAATCCGCTTGCGCCTCATGTTGCGCGGCATGCAGCCGCTCGCGGCATTGCTGCTGCGCCTGGGCCACATCCCGCTCGCGCGCCCGGCGCGCCTCAGCAAGCGCCTCTTCAAGCTTTTGCGCCTGGGCGAGCAAGTCGCCCGCATCGGCATCGGCAAGCGGCGGCCATGTGTCATCCACGCGCACGCCAAGCGCCTTGGCAAGTTCTAGCCGAAAGCTGCGCGCCTTTTCCAAATGATCTTCCAGCAGCACGGGATCTTTTACGAACGCGCGCACGCGCTCGGCGAGCTTGCGCGCCTTGTAGGCAAGCGCCGCGGCAAGCTCGGGATGCTTCGGCTTTTCCCCTTTGCCTTCCAAAAACGCATCCAGCGCGAGCTGCGCTTGCTTGGCCGCATCATAGGCGGCCAACGCATAGCGCTTGGCGCCTGCGCGTGCTGCGCGCCGCAAAAGCGTCTTCACGAACTTCCCATAGTCTTTCCAATGCGCTTGCAGCCACGCTTCGGCCTGTTCGCGTGCGCGCTGCATCTTCGCATCGGCCTTGGCGATGTCGCCCGCCTCCCATGCCTGCACGGCATCCTTCACGGCCTCCTCGGCAAGCCGCACGGAAGCCGCATCAGGCGTCTCATCCTTAGGCTCCGCAAAGCGGCGAAAGGCCTCGGCGATGGCGCGCGCTTGCCGCACCTTTGCAAGCCCCTCCGCATAGCGCGTGGCAAAGCGCTTGGCCGAGGACTGCGCGCCATGCAGCGCCTCTTCCGCGGCGGCGATCGCCTTGGCCGCATCTTGCGCGCGCCCCTCGCGCCTTGCCAACAAGGCGGCGCCTATGAGCGCCTCAGCCTCCTGCGTGGCCTTGGGCGCATAGCGCGCAAGCGGATCCTGCTTCCAGGCCGCAAGCGCCTGCTGCACCTCCGCAAGGCTTGCGGCTTCAGCAGCAAGCGCGGAAAGCAAAAAGGCGCCGAGAAGAAG
>WFOX01000158.1 GCA_015487905.1 Mariprofundales bacterium | reverse complement strand
TGGCCACCCTGCGCCGCATCTTGGATGCCGACGGCACGGTGTTGGATCACGCGCTCGTGCTGCGCTTTCGCGCGCCTGCAAGCTACACGGGCGAAGACATGGCCGAGATCCATGCCCACGGCTCGCCCGTGATCTTGGAGCGCATTCTTTCGCGGCTTTATGCGCTGGGCGCAAGGCCCGCAGCCCCGGGCGAGTTCACGCGCCGCGCGGTAGAGCACGGCAAAATGGACCTCACCCAAGCCGAGGCCGTGGCGGCGGCGATTGAGGCAAGCACCTTGCGCGCCGCCAAAGAAGCGCAAAAGCAGCTTGCGGGGGCATTGGGAAAGCGCATTGAACAATGGCTTGATCGCGCATTGGACTTCACTGCGCATCTAGAAGCGTGGCTGGATTTTCCCGACGAAGACATCCCGCCGCCTTTCTGGCTCGTCCAAGCGCTTCGTGAAACCGCTGCGGAGATGCGCGCGCTTCTCGGCACGGCCGATCTCGGCGAGCGGCTTTTCAAAGGCGTTTCGCTTGCCATTGTGGGCGAGCCCAATGTGGGCAAATCCAGCCTGCTCAATCGCTTGCTCGGCGAGCAACGGGCGATTGTGAGCGCAATTCCGGGGACGACGCGCGATCTCGTGGAAGCCGATCTTGAGATTGCGGGCGTGCCCGTGCGGCTCGTGGATACGGCGGGATTGCGCGCAAGCGCCGATCCCATAGAGGCTGAGGGCATCAAACGCGCGCAGGCAGCGCTTGCGCGTGCGGACTTCGTGTTGCTCGTCGTAGATGCCACGGACTACGAGCGCAAACCCATGCTCGCCCGCAAGCCCGATCTTCTCGTTTTCAACAAAGCGGATCTTCTTTCTGATGCGGCGCGCACGGCGCTTATGCAAAGCATGCCCTCACACGCCCTTTTGGTGAGCGCCAAAACGGGGGCCGGCATCGCAAGATTGGAAGAAGCGTTGGCTGCACTTGTGGCCGGGCATGGCGCGGAAGGAGCGGATGTGCTGATCACGCGCGCGCGCCAACGCGACGCGCTTGCCCGCGCTGCGGAAGCATTGGAATCTGCAAGCGAGCACTTGGAAAAAGAGCGTGTGGATCTCGCCGCGATGGAGGTGCGCCGCGGCTGGACGGCGCTTAGTGAACTACTCGGCGTGGGCGATGTGGAAGAGATCTTGGATCGCGTATTTGCAAGCTTCTGCATCGGCAAGTAGTCATTCCCAATCCGCCAGCGACACCGAAACGATCTTGGACACGCCCGGCTCAGGCATGGACACGCCCAGCAAGCGATCGGCCTGCTGCATCGTGATCTTGTTGTGCGTGATCGTGAGGAACTGCACTTGATCCGCATGCTCGCGCACGATGCCCGCAAAGCGCGCCACATTCTCGTCATCCAACGGCGCATCCACTTCATCCAGCACGCAAAATGGCGCCGGACGGACCTCAAACAGCGCAAACAACAGCGCAAGCGCGGCAAGCGCTTTTTCGCCGCCTGAAAGAAGCCCGATGTCCTGCAACCGCTTGCCGGGTGGTTCGGCCATCACGGCCACGCCCGCCACGAGCGGATCCTCATCTGTGAGCAAAAGCCGCGCGCGCCCGCCACCGAACAAGCGCGGAAACAGCGCCTCAAAGCGCGCATTGACCGCTTCAAACACCTTGGCAAAGCGCTCGCGCACCTCACGATCGGCGCGCCGCATCGTTTCTTTGAGCCTTGCCGCGCTTTGCTCCAAATCCTCCATCTGCGTGCGCAAAAACGCCTCGCGCGCCTCGGTCTCCGCATATTCCTCAATCGCCAAGAGGTTCACGGCGCCGAAGCTTTGAATGCGCGCCTCCAGCTCCGCCGCGCGCGCCCGCGCCTCATTGAGCGAAAGCGCAGGCGCTTTCACATCGGCGAACCTGCGCGCCTTGTTCTTCGCTTCAGTAAGACGCCTTTGCGCATCCGCGAGTTCGCTTTGCTGCGCATGCACATGCGCCTCAGCCTGCACGAGCGCCTTCTGCGCCTTGCGCACGGCCTCTTCGGCCTCGGCAAGCTC
>WFOX01000157.1 GCA_015487905.1 Mariprofundales bacterium | reverse complement strand
CGTAGGCTCATCGGCAAAGACGATCTTGGGTTGCGCGGCGATTGCGCGCGCAATCGCCGCGCAACCCAAGATCGTCTTTGCCGATGAGCCTACGGGCAATCTGGATCTCGCCACAGCGAGGCGCGTGCTGGAGCTTTTTTGGCGCGTGCGCGAGCTTGGCACGACCGTGATCATGGCCACGCACGATGTCCATTTGATCGCGGAATACCCCGCGCGCACGCTCGTGCTGGAGGAAGGCCGGCTCGTGGAGGATCGCGCGTGAAGCCGAAGGTGCGCTTGCCCGGCGGTTTCATCCCGCCGCGCGCAGGCATCCATCAATGGCTTGCTTGTCTTGTGCTGGCGGCGGCGCTTTGGCTGCTCGGCGCGGGGTGGTTGGGGCTGGGCGCCTTGCGCGCCGCGCTTGCCGAATGGCGCAGCGAGGCGCTTTTGCACATTTACCTTCCTCAACAAGCGTTGGAGCAGCTTCCGGGGTTGCTGCGCGATCTGAAGGTGCAAGCGGGGGCCAAGCCTTTGCGCACGATCCCACCCGAGGAAGCAGCTCGGGAGGCGCTTGCGCTGGCAGGCGTAAAAGAGGTGCCGCTGGAGGCGCTTGCGGCGACGATGCCGATCACCGTGCTCGTGCGCGCGCCGGATGCGCCGGATGAAGCGTGGTTTGCACTGCTGCGCAACACGGCCGAGGCGCATGGCGCGCAGGTGAATGCGGATGAGCTTGCGCTTGCGCGTTGGCATGCGCGCCTCAGCGCATTGGAGCATGCCCTTTTTTGGATCGCGGGCTTGGTCGTGCTTGCGCTTGCGGTGGTGGTGGCCAACACCCTGCGCATGCTCGTGCTCGCGCAGCGCGAGGAGATGGAGCTTTTGCGCCTGTTCGGCGCCGCCGAATGGTTCGTGCGCATGCCGTTTCTCGTGGAGGGCGCGCTGCTCGGCATCGCTGCGGGCGTGCTCGCCTGGGTGCTGCTTGCGCTTGCGCGCACAAGCCTTGCTGGGGCCTTTCCCGCGCTTGCCAAGGTTTCGCTTACGGCGCCTGCAGGGATGCTCGTCGTTGCGGGAATGGCGGCGGGGATTGCAGGCGCCTGGCTTGCCACCTGGCGCGAGGACGAACCCGCATGAGAAGGCTTGTGCTTGTGCTTGCGCTTGCGGGCTGCGGCTACCATCTCGTCGGCAGCGTCCAAGGCCTTCCCAAGGCCTTGCCGGCGGGCACGAAGGCCGTGGCGTTGCGTGGTGAAGGCGCGCTCGCGAAAGAGTTTCAGGCGCGCTTGCAGGCCGCAGGGGTGCAGGTGCGGGACGATGCCACCGTCGTCGTGCGCATCAGCAAGCCCCGGCAAGCGCTTTTTGTGCTTGCCTACGACGCCGCAGGCCGCCCGCGCCAATATCGGCTGCGCCTTGCCGCCCATGTGGATGTGGAAGCGCAAGGCAAGCGGATATGGACAAGCGGCGAAGTGAGTCTTGAAGAGACGCTGTTCTTGCATGGCGATCCGGCGGCTTTGGAGGCCGCCGCGGCAAGCCGCGCCAAGGAGATGACGCCTGCGCTGGCCGCAAGGCTTTGGCGACGCTTTGCAAGCGGATGGTGAGCGATGCCGGTGCGCTATCTCTTTGGGGATGCGGAAGGCGTGGCCGACGAAGCCGAAGCCCTTTGGGAAAAGGCGCCTGGGCCGCGCCTTCGCTTGGATGCCGACGAGGTCGGCCGCGCGGAGGACTTTTTGCTCGGCGGTGCTCTCTTTCAGGAAGCGCGCAAAACCGTGCTCGTGCGCGATCTTACGAAGGCCAAGCCGGCCGAAGCCGCGCGTTGGCTGCGCCTTGCGCAACGCGCACCTCAAGATGCCCTGCTCGTGCTTTGCGCGCCTGGGGTTTCCCCGCGCAAGCATCCCTGGCATGCGGAGTTTTTGCAGGCGAAGGGCATCCAAGCGCGCGAGGTGCGTCCGCTTGTCGGGCCTGAGTTCGCCGCTTGGCTTGCCAAGGAAGCCGAAGCGATGGGGATCACGCTCAGCCAAGAAGCGCTTGCGCTGGCGGCTGAGCAGCTTGCGGGCATGCGCCGCGCGGCACGCGCGTTTCTTGCGCGCGCCGCGGACTACTTGGATGAGGGAGAGACGCTGCACACCGAGGCCGCCGCCGCCTTGCTCGGCGAACATGCGCCCACGGCGCTGGAGGATTGGCTGCGCGTGGCGCTGATGCGCTCGCCCGAGGCCGGGCCGCTAGCCTTGCGCTTGCTTGCGGAAGGCACGCCTGCGCCTTGGATGCTCGCCGCGCTCGGCGAGCGCCTTGTGCAACTGCTTTTGCTCGCCTGGCACCGTGCGCGGCGCGCGCCGGACGCCTTCGCCAAGGCGCGCATCTTCCCCTCCGTGCGCGCGCAAGCCGAGGAAGCCTTGCGCCGCTGGACGCCGCAGGAGCTTGTGGAGGCCGTGCAGCGCGTGGCCGAGGCCGAGCTGCGGCTCAAATCGGGCGCGGCGCACGAGGCCGAGGTGTTTCTCTCGCTTGCGGCCTCATTTGCGCCGCAGCAAGCAAGGCAAGTGAAATGACGGACTGGAAAGAGCTGGATCGGCGCCACATCTGGCACCCTTACGCGCCGCTTCTCAATCCCATGCCCGCCTACCCCGTCGCCGGCGCGGAAGGGGTAGAGATCATTTTGGAAGACGGAAAAAGGCTTGTGGATGGCATGGCTTCGTGGTGGTGCGCGATTCACGGCTACCGCGTGCCCGAACTGGATGCAGCCATCCGCGATCAACTCGGGCGCATGGCGCATGTGATGTTCGGCGGCCTCACCCACGAGCCTGCCGCGCGTCTGGCCGCGCATCTTCTTCGGCTTACGGATGGTTTCTATCGCGCCGTTTTCTTCGCCGACTCAGGCTCCGTGGCCGTGGAGGTCGCGATCAAAATGGCCTTGCAATACTGGTTCGCGCAGGGCCGGCCGGAGAAGAAACGGCTGCTCACGATCCGCCACGGCTACCACGGCGACACCTTTGCAGCGATGAGTGTCTGCGATCCCGTGCAGGGCATGCACCACATGTTCCGGGGCGTGTTGCCTGAGCAGCTTTTTGCTGAGGCGCCGCGCGCGCGCACGGATACGGAATGGCAGGACGAGGACATCGCCTCCTTCCGGCGCCTGCTGCAAGCGCATGCGCACGAGATCGCGGCCGTGATCTTTGAACCGCTCGTGCAAGGGGCAGGCGGCATGCGCTTTCATGCGCCGCGCTTCGTGCGCGAGGCGCGCAGGCTTTGCGACGAATACGAGGTGCTGCTGATTCTGGATGAGATCGCCACGGGCTTCGGGCGCACGGGCAGCATG
>WFOX01000156.1 GCA_015487905.1 Mariprofundales bacterium | reverse complement strand
GCTGCGACTGTTCCAGAAGCCGGACGACACCGACTTCGACGGCGTGCGCGTGGCGATCGCCAGTCCCGAGCGCATTCGCTCGTGGTCCTACGGCGAGGTCGAGCGGCCCGAGACGATCAACTACCGCACGTTCAAGCCCGAGCGCGACTGGCGCTTCTGCGCGAAGATCTTCGGGCCGATCAAGGACTACGAGTGCCTGTGCGGCAAATACAAGCGGCTTAAGCACCGCGGTGTCGTGTGCGAAAAGTGCGGCGTGGAAGTCATTTCCTCCAAGGTGCGCCGTGAGCGCATGGGCCACATTGAACTGGCCGCGCCCGTGGTGCATATCTGGTTTTTGAAGAGCCTCCCCTCGCGCATCGGGCTATTGCTCGATAAAACGCTCAAGGAGCTTGAGCGGATCCTCTACTACGAATCCTATGTCGTGCTCGATCCGGGGCTGACGGATCTGGAGCGCTTTCAAGTGCTCAGCGAGGAAGAATATCTGGATGCGTTTGAGCAATATGGCGAGGAGTTCCGCGCGGGCCAGGGCGCTGAGGCGATCCGCGAGATGCTGAGAAGCATCAATCTGGAAGAGGAGCGCAAGAGCCTGCGCGCGCTCATCAGCCGCACGCGCTCGCGCACGAAGCTTACGAAGCTCACCAAGCGCTTGCAGCTCATTGAGGCGTTCTTGCAGTCCGGCAATCGTCCCGAGTGGATGGTGCTGGAGGTGATTCCGGTTTTGCCGCCTGAGCTGCGCCCGCTTGTGCCCTTGGAGGGCGGGCGCTTTGCCACATCAGATCTCAACGATCTTTATCGGCGCGTGATCAACCGCAACAACCGCTTGAAGCGCCTTTTGGAGCTCAATGCGCCCGACATCATCGTGCGCAACGAAAAGCGCATGCTGCAAGAGGCCGTGGATGCGCTGTTTGACAACGAGCGGCGCAGCAAGCCGATCACGGGCGCAAATCGTCGGCCGCTTAAATCGCTTTCCGACATGATCAAGGGCAAGCAAGGGCGCTTCCGCCAGAATCTTCTGGGCAAGCGCGTGGATTATTCGGGCCGCTCAGTCATCGTCGTCGGCCCCGAGCTTAAGCTGCACCAGTGCGGGCTTCCGAAGACGATGGCCTTGGAGCTCTTCAAGCCCTTCGTTTATCACCGCCTTATTGAGAAGGGCTTTGCAGCGACGATGAAGCAGGCCAAGGCGCTCGTGGAGGAGGCGGGCCCCGAGGTCTGGGATGCGCTCGCCGAGGTGATTCACGAGCATCCCGTGCTGCTCAACCGCGCGCCGACCTTGCACCGCTTGAGCATCCAGGCCTTTGAGCCGGTGCTCATTGAGGGCAAGGCGATTCAGCTGCATCCGCTCGTGTGCACGGCCTTCAACGCCGACTTTGACGGCGACCAGATGGCCGTGCATGTGCCGCTTTCGGTGGAGGCGCAAACGGAAGCGCGCACCTTGCTGCTTTCCTCCAACAATCTGCTCGGCCCCGCCACGGGCAAGCCGATCATCGTGCCCACACAGGACATGATCCTGGGGCTTTACTACCTCACGCGCGAAAAGCCCTTTGCGAAGGGTGAGGGCATGGCTTTTGCCTCGCCTGCCGAGGCCGAGCGCGCCTGGCGTGCGGGTGTGGTGGAGCTGCATGCGCGCGTGATCTGCCGCATCCGCGGTCGGCGCGAAAACACGACCGTGGGCCGCGCGATCCTCTCCACGATCCTTCCGGAGGAGATTCCGTTCGCCACGATCAACAAGGAGCTCACGAAGAAGGAGGTCGCGGCGCTCATTGAGGAGTCCTATCGCTTGGCGGGCAAGAAGGCGACCGTGATCTTGGCTGACAAGCTCAAGGAGTTCGGCTTTGAGTTTGCGACGCGTTCAGGCTCCTCGTTTGCCCTTGTGGATGTCGTGATCCCGAAGGAGAAAGCAAAGCTTGTCGCCGCAGCCGAAAAGGAGGTCGCGCGCGTGCAAAAGCAATACACGGACGGCCTCATCACGGCGGGCGAGCGCTACAACAAGGTCATTGACACCTGGACGGCGACGACGGAAAAGGTCGCGCAGGCGATGATGGAGGCGCTGGCGACCCAGGAATATGTCTCGCCGGACGGGAAGAAGAAAGAGCGCGGCAAAAGCTTCAATCCCGTCTATATGATGGCCGATTCAGGCGCGCGCGGCTCCGCCCAGCAGATCCGCCAGCTTGCGGGCATGCGCGGGCTGATGGCGAAACCCGATGGCAGCATCATTGAAACGCCGATCACGGCGAACTTCCGCGAGGGCTTGACCGTGCTGCAATACTTCGTTTCCACGCACGGCGCGCGCAAAGGCCTTGCGGATACGGCGCTCAAAACCGCGAATGCCGGCTATCTTACGCGCCGGCTTGTGGATGTGGCGCAGGATCTCGTGATCCGCGAAGAGGACTGCGGCACGGATCGGGGGCTTGAGCTTACGCCGATCATTGAGGCCGGCGAGGTCGTGGAGTCGCTGGCCGACCGCGTGCTCGGGCGCGTGCTCGCCGAGCCCGTGTATGACCCGATCACGGGCGAGGAGATCGCGCCTGCGGGCGTGGTCGTCAATGAGGAGCTCGCGAAAAAGATTGACGAGGCGGGTGTGGAGCGTGCGAAGATCCGCTCGGTGCTCACCTGCGAGTCCTTGGACGGCGTGTGTGCAAAGTGCTATGGCTGGGATCTCGGCCATCGTCGGCCCGTCAATGTCGGCGAGGCTGTGGGCATCATCGCTGCGCAGTCCATCGGCGAGCCGGGCACGCAGCTTACGATGCGCACCTTCCATGTCGGCGGCGCCGTCTCGCGCGAGACCGAGGAGGCGCACATTGAGGCCAAGTTCGCAGGCCGCGTGCGCATCCATGGCGCCGAGACGATCACGAACCGCGAAGGCCATGTGATCGTCGTGAATCGCCACACCGAGATTGCCGTGGTGGATGCAAGCGGCAAGGAGCTGGAGCGCCGGCGCGTGCCCTATGGCGCGCGGCTTTTGGTGGAGGACGGCGCCGAGGTGCAGGCTGGTGCGCGCCTTGCGGAATGGGATCCTTACACCTTGCCGATCATCGCCGAGGTGGAAGGTGTGGTGCGCTATGTGGATCTGGAGGAAAACCGCACCTTGCGCGTCGTGCATGACGAGACGACGGGCATCTCCAACAAGGTGGTGATCGCGCAAACCGAGACGCGCGGCGGCGTGTTGCGTCCGCAGCTCATGATCGCCGCGCCTTCAGATCCCGAAGGCGAGCCGATCATCAATCCGCGCACGCAGCGGCCTGCGCGCTATCTGCTGTCGCCGGGTGCCGTGCTCAATGTGGAAGATGGCGAAACCGTTCATCCCGGCGACATCTTGGCGCGCATCCCGCGCGAGGTCGGCAAGGCCAAGGACATCACGGGGGGGCTTCCGCGCGTGCAGGAGCTGTTTGAGGCGCGCCGGCCCAAGCAGCAGGCGTTCATCGCCACCGTGGACGGCGTGGTGCAGTTCGGCAAGGACATCCGCGGCAAGCGCCGGCTTTACATCATTCCCGATGACGGCGGCGATCCTGTGGAATACCAGATCCCGCGCACAAGCCAAATCCTCGTGCAGGAAGGCGATCGCGTGCGCCGCGGTGAGAAGCTCACGGAGGGATCGCCCTCGCCGCAGGATATCTTGCAGGTGCTCGGCATTGAGGCGCTCGCCAAATACCTCGTGGATGCGATCCAGGAGGTTTATCGCCTGCAAGGGGTCAAGATCAACGACAAGCACATTGAGGTCATCGTGCGCCAGATGATGCGCAAGGTGCAGATCACCGATCCCGGTGATTCGCACTTCGTGCCGAGCGAGATCGTGGAGCTTGCGCGTGTCGTGCGCACGAACAAGAAGCTTGAGGCCGAGGGCAAAAAGCCCGCGCGCTATGAACGCGTGCTTTTGGGCATCACGAAGGCGGCGCTGTCCACGGAATCGTGGGTCTCAGCAGCCTCGTTCCAGGAAACCACGCGCGTGATCACCGATGCGGCGCTTGCGGGCAAGACGGACTGGCTCAAGGGCCTCAAGGAAAATGTCGTGCTTGGGCGCTTGATCCCCGCAGGCACGGGGTTCGTCGTGCGCGAGCTGGAGAAGCGGCCCAAGCACGAAGCGGCGGCTCCGCCCGATGCAGCCGCAGCCTGAGCGAAACCACGCAGGCGGCCGCAACAGGCCGCCTGCTTTGTCTTCGGTGCCCGCGATCGGCTATGTGGCGCTTGGCTGCGCCAAGGCCCAAGTGGATGCCGAGCGCATGCTCTCGGCGCTGCGCGCGGCGGGCTATCGCTTCGTGGCCGATCCTGACAAGGCCGATCTCGTCGTCGTGAACACCTGCGGCTTTATCGTGGAGGCCGAGGAGGAATCCTTCGCCGCCATTGAAGAGGCGCTTGCGGCCTGCCCGCGCGTGGTCGTCACGGGTTGCCTTGGAGCGCGCGCGGAAAAGCTGCGCGCGCGCTTTCCCGAGCTTCTCGGCGTCTTCGGCCCCGAGGAATATGAAAAGGCGCTTTCCTGCATCTTCGCGATGGCGCCGCCGCCTGTGCTGCCGGCCTTGGAGCCATTGCCGCGCCGCGAGCTGTTGCTCACACCCGGCCACTATGCGTGGCTTAAGATCGCCGAGGGCTGCAACCACGATTGCAGCTTCTGCATCATCCCCAAGCTGCGCGGGCCATTGCGCTCGCGCCCGATCGGTGAGCTTGTGGCCGAGGCCGAGGCGCTCGCCGCGGCAGGCGTGCAAGAGTTGCTCGTGATTGCGCAGGATACGGCCGCCTACGGCATGGATCTCGGCCATCGCACGGGCTTCGTGCAGGGCCGCCCCGTGCGCACGGATCTTGTGCACCTCGTGAGAGAGCTTGCGCGCATCGTGCCTTGGGTGCGCGTGCATTATGTCTATCCCTATCCGCTCGTGGATCGGCTCGTGGAGGCGATGGCCGAGGGGATCGTGCTTCCCTATCTGGACATGCCCTTGCAGCACGCAAGCCCCAAGGTGCTTGCGCGCATGCGCCGCCCGCGCCATGCCGAGAAGATGCTGGGGCGCCTTGCGCAATGGCGCAGGCTCGTGCCGGAGCTTGTTGTGCGCACAAGCCTCATCGTCGGCTTTCCGGGCGAGACGGACGAAGACTTCGCGATGCTTTTGGATTTTTTGCGCGCGGCGGAGTTGGATCGCGTCGGCGCCTTCATCTATTCGCCTGTGGAGGGCGCAGATGCCAATCGCTTCCCCGATCCCGTGCCGCGGGCGCTCGCTGAGGAGCGGCTCGCCGAGCTCATGCAGGTGCAGGCCGAGATCAGCCGCAAGAAGCTTGCGCGGCGCATCGGCAAGCGCGTGCAGGTGCTCGTGGATGCGCGGCTGGATGAACAAACCGCCATCGCGCGCAGCTATGGGGAAGCGCCCGAGGTGGATGGTGTGGTCTATGTGCGCGATGGCGGGGCGTTGCAGCCGGGGATGTTTGCCGAAGTCGTGATTGAGGAAGCGGAAGAACACGACCTTTGGGCCGTGCCCGCGAAGGAGGCCGCATGCGCGTGATCGTCGCCTTCAACGGCGATGCGGACGGCTTGCTGTCCCAGCAGATGCTTTGGCTTGCGGGGATGCTTGGGGATGCGCCTGAGCGGATTACGGGGATCAAGCGCGATGTGCGTCTGCTGCGCCGCATTCCCGATGGCGCGGGTGCCAAGGTCTTCGCGCTGGATATTTCGCTTGCGGCCAACCGCGAGGACGCCTTGCGCCTTCTCAAGCAAGGTGCGCGCATCTTCTGGGCCGATCACCACGACCCCGGCGAACCGATTCCTCACGCGCATCTGGATGCACACATTGACACGGATCCTGCGACCTGCACGGCGCTCATCGTGGATCGGCTGCTTGACGGGCGCTTTGCGCCTTGGGCGGTGGCTGCGGCCTTCGGCGATAACCAGCACGAGGCCGCGCAGGCGCGCGCAGCCCAAGCGGGCATCACCGGCGAACGCTTGCACGCGCTCAAGGAACTGGGCGAGACGCTCAACTACGGCGGCTATGGGCTTCGTGAGGAAGATTTGCATGTGCATCCGCGCGCGATGGCCGAGGCGCTTGCGCCTGAGATCGTGCGGGATGGCTGGGCCTTGTTTCGGCTTCCCGATGCGCCCTGGGCGCGGCGCATGATCGGCTTGCTCGCCAATGAGCTTGCGCGCGCGCATCCTGCGCG
>WFOX01000155.1 GCA_015487905.1 Mariprofundales bacterium | reverse complement strand
TCCATCGTGCTTGCGATCGCGGCTCTGTCCACGCTCAAGGTGCGATGATGCGCGCGCGCGGCTATCGCGGTCGTCGCTTTGCGGTGCTCGGTGCAGGCGCCGCCGGCACGAGCATGGCGCGCTTTTTGCTCCTGCGCGGGGCCGAAGTCGTAGTCTTTGACGAAGATCCCAATGCGCGCCTTCCGGAGGCGCTTGCGCATGTGAAGCTTGTGCGCGGGCCTTTGGATGCGGATGTGCTTTGCGGCTTTGACGCCGTGGCCGTAAGCCCGGGCATTCCTTGGACGCATCCGGTATTGGCGGCGCTGCGCGCGCGCGGCGTGCCTTTGCGCGGCGAGCTGGACTTCTTTGCGCGCGCCTATAAGGGCGAGGTCGTGGCGATCACGGGCACGAACGGAAAAACGACCGTCGCCACCCTTGCGGCGCGCCTTTTGGATACCTTGCCCGGCGGGGCCGTGGCTGCGGGCAACATCGGCCGGCCGATGTTGGATGTGCTGGAGGATCCGCCGCCGCGCCTCGTGCTGGAGCTGTCCAGCTTTCAGTTGGAGCGCGCGCGGGCCTTGCGCGTGCGCGCTGCCGTGCTTACGAGCTTTGCGCCGGATCATTTGGCTGCGCACGGCTCGCTTGCGGCCTACCGCGCAGCCAAGGAGCGCCTGTTCCGCCGCCAGCGGGCGGGGGATGTTGCGATTTTGCCTGCGGAGGAAAGCTGGGCAGGGCTTGCAGCACGGCTTTGCCGGCGCGGCGTGCAGGTATTTCGGATCGGGCGCGATTGCGGTGCCGATGCCGAGGGCGTCTTTTGGCGGCAAGGGGGGCAAGTGGTGCGCGTGCCGCATGCGCGCATGCGCGTGCATGGACGGCACCAGCGTGCGAATGTGGCCGTAGCCTGTCAGATCGCGGCCTTTTTCGGCGTGGAGGAAGAGGTCGTGCGCGAGGCCGCGGAAAGCTTTTTGGGGCTTCCCCATCGCCTGCAATGGGTCGCGCATGTGCGCGCACGCGATTGGTTCAACGATTCCAAGGCCACGAACCCGCATGCGGCGAGCGCCGCCCTGGCCTCGTTTGCGGAGCCCGTGATCTGGATTTGCGGCGGGGATCTCAAAGGCGCGCAACTTGAAGGGATGGAAGCGATCGTGCGTGAGAAGGTGGCGCATGCGCTCGTGATCGGTCGCGACCCGGCGCCGTTTTTGGCGCTTTGCGCGCGCGCGGGCGTGCCCTGCGAGCGCATGGAAAGCTTGGAGGCGGCCGTTGCGCGCGCGGCCGAGCTTGCCCCGCATCCGGTGCTGCTTTCGCCGGCGGCGGCAAGCCTGGATGAGTTTGCAAGCTATGCCGAGCGCGGCGAGCGCTTCGTGCAGGCCGTGCGCGCGCTGGCCAAGGAGGAGGCCCATGCCGCGGCTTGAGCCTTGGGATCGCTGGCTTGTGGGCGCTTGGGCCTTGCTTGCGGCCCTTGGCATCGTGGCCGTGGCCTCGGCGAGCTTGGATGTGGCCGCCGTGCGCTATGGGCATCCCTATGCGATCGTGCTGCGTTGGCTCGGCTTTTGGCTCGTGGCGCTGGGGGCGCTTGCGCTTGGCGCCTATGTGCCGCCCGAGCGCTGGCGCGCGCTTGCGCCGGTTCTGTTTTTGGTCACGCTTTTGGGCTGCGTGCTCGTGCATGCGCCGGGCATCGGGCGCACGGCCAATGGCGCGGCGCGCTGGCTGTCCATTGCAGGCATGAGCGTGCAGCCCGCCGAGTTTGCGCTCGCGGCCTCGGTGCTCTTCTTTGCGCGCGTGCTGGAGCGCGGCGAGCAGGCGCGCCTGGGGCCGCTCGTCGTCGGGGCGCTGCTTTTGTGCGGTGCGCTGCTTGCGCAGCCCGACTACGGCGATGCGGCGCTCGTGCTGCTGCTGGCCTTTGCGATGGCTTTTGCGGCTGGCGTGGCTGCGCGCAAGCTGCTTGTCGTGGCCTTCATCGGGCTGCTTGTGCTTGCGGCGCTCGCGGTCGTGGCCCCTTATCGGCTTGCAAGGCTTGGAAGTTTTCTCAACCCCTGGGCCGATCGCTTCGGGGCGGGCTATCAGCTTGCGCAATCGCTGCTCGCCTTCGGCTCGGGCGGGCTTTGGGGCGCGGGGCTGGGTGAGGGCGTGCAAAAGCTCTTTTACCTGCCTGAGGTCTTCACGGACTTCATCGCCGCGGTCATCGGCGAGGAGATGGGGCTTGTGGGCATGGGATTGCTCATCGGCGCCTACTTCGTGCTTGCCATGCGCGCATGCGCCGTGGCGTTGCGCGAAGAGCACGCCTTTCGGCGCCTTGTGGTCGTGGGCGCGGTGGTCGTGCTGGGCACAAGCGCGCTCGTGAATCTCGGCGTGGCGATGGGGCTATTGCCGACCAAGGGCATGCCCTTGCCGTTTGTGAGCTACGGCGGCTCGGCGCTCGTGGCCGATGCCTGGCTTTTGGGCCTCATCTTCGGCGTGCAGCGGCGCCAGCGCCGCAACCGCCCGCGGGAGGCGCCCGCATGAGCGCGATCGTGATCGCAGGCGGCGGCACGGGTGGGCACCTCATGCCCGCCTTGGCGCTTGCCAAGCAGCTGCGCGCGCAAAGGCCCGGGCTTGCCGTTCGCTTCGTGGGCGCGATGCGCGGGCTGGAGGCGCGGCTTTTGCCCGCGCATGGCGAGGATGTGCTCTTGCTTCCGGCGCGGCCCGTGCGCGGCAAAGGGGTGGCCACGCGGCTTGCCGCGCTCATTTGGGATCTTCCGCGCGCTGTCGCGATGCTCGTGCGACGCTGGCGCAAGGATCCACCGCGGCTTGTCGTCGGCGTGGGCGGCTATGCCTCCGCAGCGGGCGTGCTCGCGGCCGGCATCGTCGGCGCGCGCATCGCGCTCATGGAGCAAAACGCCGTGCCGGGGGCCGTCAATCGTTTGCTGGCCCGCCGGGCCGATCTCGTGCTGCTCGGCTTTGCGGAGGCGAAGCAGCACTTGCGCGCCAAACGCATCCTCGTATCCGGCAATCCCGTGCGCGAGGAAATCCTGCAACTGCGCTGGCAAGCGCATGAGCCACCCGTGCTTTTGGTCATGGGCGGCTCACAAGGCGCGGCTTGGCTCAACGAAACCTTGCCGCGCGCCTGCGCCGTGCTTGTGCGCAAGGGCTTTTCTTTCCGTGTGCGCCACATCGCAGGGGCGGGGCGCGCTGAGGCCGTGCGTCGTGCCTACGAAGAAGCGCAGGTGGATGCCGAGGTGTTGGAGTTTTGCGAGCGCATGGACGCTTGGTATGCGAGCGGCGATCTATTGGTCGCGCGCGCAGGTGCCATGACGGTCACGGAGGCCGCCGCCATCGGCATGCCGTGTGTGCTGGTGCCGCTTCCTTGGGCGGCGGGAGACCATCAGCGCGCAAACGCCGAGGCATTGGCGCGGCTGGGGGCTGCGCATGTGTGCGTGCAAAAGGACACCACGCCCGAAGCGCTTGCGGAGATCTTGGCGGCGTTGCTGCTGGATCGCGCGCGGCTTGCGCGCATGAGTGCTGCTGCGCGCACGGCCCCCATCGTGGATCGCGAGGGAAGAGCCACGCAGGCGCTGCTTGCGCTCATAAAGGAGGCGGCATGAAGGAGCGCATCCGGCGCGTGCATTTCGTCGGCATCGGCGGCATCGGCATGAGCGGCATCGCCGAGCTGCTCTTCAACCAGGGCTTTGCGGTCACAGGCTGCGATCTTTCTGAAAACCGCAACACCGAGCGGCTTGCTGCGCTCGGCGTGCCCATTTCCATCGGCCACGATCCCGCGCATGTCCAAGACGCCGATCTCGTCGTCATCACCTCCGCGGTCGGGCGCGACCATCCCGAGGCTGTGGCCGCGCGTGCCGCCGGCATCCCCGTGATTCCGCGCGCCGAGATGCTGGCGGAACTCATGCGCATGAAGCGCGGCATTGCAGTCGCAGGCAGCCACGGCAAAACGACCATCACCTCCATGATCGCGCATGCGATGGAGGCGGCGGGATTGGATCCGACCTATGTGATCGGCGGCAGGCTCATGGCTACGGGCCGCAATGCGCGGCTTGGCGCAAGCGATTGGCTTGTGGCGGAAGCGGATGAGTCGGATGGAAGCTTTCTGCGGCTTTCGCCGCAGATCGCGGTGATCGCCAACATTGATCGCGAGCACATGAATCACTACGGCTCCATGGACGCGCTTGTCGCGGCCTTCCGCGACTTTGCGCTGCGCACGCCGTTTTACGG
>WFOX01000154.1 GCA_015487905.1 Mariprofundales bacterium | reverse complement strand
GGGGAGATTGAGGTGAAGGCGCGCGCGATTCAGGTGCATGCGCGCGCGGACACGCCGCCGTTTCCGCTGGATGAGGCCGAGGAGGTGGATGAGGCGCTCAGGCTCACCTACCGCTATTTGGATCTGCGCCGCAGCCGCATGCAGGCGCTGCTTGCGCTTCGCCACCGCATGATCCGCGCCGCGCGCGCCTATTTGGACGCGCAAGGGTTTCTGGAAGTGGAAACGCCGATGCTCACGCGCTCCACCCCCGAAGGCGCGCGCGATTACCTCTGCCCGAGCCGCATTTATCCCGGCAAGTTCTTCGCGCTTCCGCAAAGCCCGCAGCTCTTCAAGCAGTTGCTCATGGTCGCGGGCGTGGATCGCTATTATCAGGTTGCGCGTTGTTTTCGCGACGAGGATTTGCGCGCCGACCGCCAGCCCGAGTTCACGCAGTTGGACTTGGAGATGGCCTTCGTGGAGCGCGAGGATGTGATGGCGCTCGTGGAAGGCGTGTTGGCAGCGATGCTGCGCGAAGCAGGGGTGGATGTTTCCTTGCCCATTGCGCGCATGCGCTACGCGGAGGCGATGGCGCGCTTCGGCACCGATCGGCCCGATCTGCGCTGTCCATTGGAGCTTGTGGATGTGACCGATCTCATGCAGGAGGTGGAGTTCAAGGTTTTCCGGGAACCCGCGCGCAAGGGGGGACTCGTCAAGGTTTTGCGCGTGCCGGATGGTGCGCGGCTTTCGCGCAAGCAGATTGACGATTACACGGCCTTTGTGGGCCGCTTCGGCGCCAAGGGCCTTGCCTGGATTCGCGTGAATGACCCTGCGGATGTGCCGGGCGGCTTGCAGTCGCCGATCGTGAAGTTTCTCTCCGAGGATGTGCTGCGCGCGCTGCTTGCGCGCGTGCAAGCCCAGGCTGGCGATGTGCTCTTCTTCGGCGCGGGCAAGCCCGCGATCGTGAACGAGCCGCTCGCGCGGCTGCGCGTGCGTGTCGCCGAAGACTTAGGCCTTATGGAGGAGGGGCATCGCTTCGTTTGGATCGTGGATTTCCCGCTGCTTGAATGGGATGAGGACGAGCACCGCCATGTGGCGCTGCATCATCCATTCACGCATCCGCATCCCGAGGATTTGGAGCTTTTGGAGACGGAGCCCGGCAAGGTGCGCTCGCTCGCCTACGATCTCGTTTGGAACGGCGAGGAGGTGGGCGGCGGCTCCATCCGTATCCATGATCCCGAGCTGCAGCGGCGCGTGTTTCGCGCGCTTGGCATCGGCGAGGACGAGGCCGAGGACAAGTTCGGCTTTCTCTTGCGCGCGTTTCGCTATGGCGCGCCGCCGCATGGCGGCTTCGCCTTCGGGCTGGATCGGCTGGTTGCGCTGGCCGCAGGTGTCGAGTCCATCCGCGAGGTGATCGCGTTTCCGAAGACGCAGAAGGCGGCTTGTTTGCTCACGGGCGCGCCGGCTGAGGTTTCGGACAAGCAGCTTGCCGAGCTGCACTTGCGCATCCGCCGCACGAAGGCGTAAGTGAGATTGACAGGCCCCTTCGGGGCGGAGAAGATGCCTCGGGTGATGCGCAGGTATCGGGTTTGGGGGCTTTTTCTTTGCGCATGGCTTGCGGCTTGCGCCGCGCATCCACCGGTTGAGGAAATGGCCGCGGCGCGCCGCGCCGTGGAGGCTGCGCGCGCGCTGCCGGATGGCAATGAAGAGGCGCAAGCTCTGCTCCAAAGCGCCGAGGAAGCGCTTGCCGAGGCCGCGCGCGCGATGCAGGCGCATGACTACCACCGCGCGCGCATGAAGGCGTTGCAGGCCCGGCGCGCGGCCCTGCGCGCCGCCGCGCTCAAGCGGCGCGAAACGCCACGAGGAGGCAGCAAATGAACTGGGACAAGATCCAGGTGCCGCAAGACGGCGAAAAGATCCGCATGGAAAACGGCCGCCTCGTCGTGCCGGACAAACCCATCGTCGTTTTCATTGAGGGCGACGGCATCGGCCAGGACATCTGGCCCGCCACACGCCGCGTGCTGGATGCGGCGGTGGAAAAGG
>WFOX01000153.1 GCA_015487905.1 Mariprofundales bacterium | reverse complement strand
CGCCGCGAGCGCGACTGGTTTGCGCGCCCGCGCATGCCCGTGCCCGCGCAAGGAAGGCCTGAGGCCGATCTTGCGGCATTGGTGGCGGCTTTTGCCAAGCTGCTTCGGCGCGTGGGCGAGGATGCAAGGCTCCTTATCCGCCCGGAGCCGGTGAGCGTGCGCGCGCGCATGCAGGAGATCTTGGCGCGCCTTGCCCAAGGCCCGGCAAGTCTGGAGGAGCTTTGCGCATCCCGGCGCACGCGCGCGTGGCTGGCCGCCACCTTGCTTGCTCTTTTGGAGCTTTGGCGACGGCGTGCCGCACGTATCGTGCAATCCGAACCCTTTGGCGCCGTCATGGTCTATCCCATCGGGACAGGCGATGCTGAAAGCGCAGCTTGAGGCGCTGTTGTTTGCAAGCGGGGAACCCGTGGAGGCGAAGAAGCTCGCTGAGGCCACAGGTGCCGAGCTACGCGCGGTGAAGCAGGCCTTGGCCGAGCTGGCCGCCGATTACAGAGGGCGCGGCGTGCGGCTTGTGGAAACAGGTGCGGGCTGGCAATTCACGACGGCGCCGGAATATGCGGCGGTTGTGCAGGCGTTTTTGCAGAAATCGCCGCCGCGGCTATCGCGCGCGCAGCTGGAGACGCTGGCGCTCGTCGCCTATCGCCAGCCGATCACGCGCGCAGAGGTGGATGCGATTCGCGGCGTGCGCACAAGCCCCCAAGTGTGGCAGGCGCTTATGGACTGGGGCTGGGTGCGGCCTGTCGGGCGCAAGGATGTGCCCGGGCGGCCCTTCCTCTTCGGCACGACGAAGCGCTTTTTGGCCGACTTCGGCCTGAAATCGTTGGACGAGCTTCCCGATCCCGCGCAACTTCTGGGCGAGCGCACGGCATGAGGCGTTGGCGTGCGGCGGTGGCGGCGGGGGCCGCAGGCGCCGCCGTGGCGCTGCCGCAGGCTGTGGGGCTTGGGGCAAGCCTTTGGGGCGCGCTTGTAGGTGATGCGGCCACGGGGGCGGTCGCAGGCATGCTTGCAGGCGCAGCCCTCTCTTTGACCTCGGGCCTTGCGCGCGCGACCGCCGGCATGATCTCCTCTCCCACCGGCCCCACCTTTGTGCTCTTGCTCGGCGCAGCCGAAGCCTTTCGCGCCGCAGGCGCAGCGGGGCATGGGCTTTTGCTCGCGCTGGCCGCCACCGTCGCGTTGGGCGGTGTGGTGCAGGCCTTGCTTGCGCTTGCGCGGCTTGGGGAGCTTGTGAAGTTCATCCCCTATCCGGTGGTCTCAGGCTTCATGACCGGCGCAGGCATCCTCATGGTGCTCTCCGAATGGAAGGCCGCCATAGCAGGTGCCGCGCCGCTTGCGGGCTTTGCGCTGGCGATGTTGGTCATGCACTTCGCGCCGAAAACCCATGCGCGGCCGCTTTGGGCGATCGGCGCAGGGATCGTGGGCTTTTATGCGACGGCTGCGATCGTCGGCACGGATCCCGGCTGGATGCTCGGCCGCGCCGAGGGCGCGCCCTGGCGCTTTTGGGATACCGCGTCCCTCTCGTTTCCCGTGCGGCTTGTGCTCGTCTATGCGCTTGCCTTTGCGGTGCTGGCCTCATTGGACAGCCTGCTTACGGCCATCGTCGCCGATCTCGCCACAGGCACACGCCACAACGCGCGGCGCGAGCTTGCCGCCCAAGGCGCGGGACATTTGCTGGCTGCGGCCACAGCCGGCATGGGTGGTGCGGGCACGACGGGGGCGACACTCGTGGCGATCAGCGCGGGCGGGCGCGAGGGGACAGGGATGGCCGCCGGCATCGTGATGCTGCTTGCGGCGCTGCTTTTGGGGCCTTGGCTTTCCTTCGTGCCGCTTGCGCCGTTTGCGGGCCTGATCGCGTATGTGGGTCTCACACTTTTGGATCGCGACATCCTGCTTTGGCTGCGCACGCCCGCGGCACGCGCCGATGCGGCGATCGCGCTCATCGTGGCAGGGGTTACGGTCGCCTACGACCTCATGGTCGCGGTGGGTCTCGGCGTGCTGCTCGCGATCGTGGAGTTCATCCGCACGCAGGCCATGCATGCGGTGATTGTGCGGCGCTGGACGCGTGCCGAGCGCCCGAGCGTGCGCCGCCGCCCGCGTGAAGAGGACGAGCTGCTCGCGCGCCATGCCGAGGCGATCGTGGGCTTTGACCTCAAGGGCGTGCT
>WFOX01000152.1 GCA_015487905.1 Mariprofundales bacterium | reverse complement strand
GCGATGGCCTTGTAGGAAGCGGATTTGCACAGGGTTTTCCACACGATTTTCCACAGCTTGTGTGGAAAAGAGGAATGGTTGCGGGATGAAGGCGGGTGTGCGAGGGTTGCCCGCATGCGGAAGTGGGCGTTGCTGGGTTGTGTGCTGCTGGCCGCCTGCATCAAGCCGGCTGGACAAACGAAGCAGGCGCAGGCGCTCGTGGAGGAGCTGCATGCGGCCGTAGCGGCGCAGCAGGCGGAAAAGGCGCTAAGCCTTTATGCGCCGAGTTTCTTCGCCAACATGCCCAAGGAGCTTTGGGTGAAGAAGCTCAATGGTCTTGTGGCGCGCTATGGCAAGCTCAAGCGCGCAAAACGCGTCTTTTTCCAGAAGAACGCGCGCCCAAGCGGGGATACTTACATCTTCGGCTATCGCCTCATCTTTGCGCGCGGCGCGGTGGAAGAAACGATCACGGTGGAACGGCGCACGGGCGAAAAGGCGCTCAAGATCGCTGGACATGTATTGCGCGAACCGCACGCGTTGTAGCGCGCTGGCCGCGGCACTCGTCTTGGCCGCTTGCTCAGGCCCCGAAGCGCCCCTGCCCACCGAGTTGCATGCGCTTGCCGGCACATGGACGGATGCGCGCCACGAGGTCGTGCTCACGATTTGGGAAGATGCGAGCGTGCGCGTGCGCATTCCGTCCTTGGATGTGGATGTGCTCACGCACCTGAGCAAAGCCAAGCGCGGCTATCTCGTGGATCTCGGCGGCGCATGGCAAGCGCCCGCACGGCTTGTGCGCCGCGGCCATCAGCTTGTGCTGCTTTGGCCTTCCGATCCCGCGCGCACATGGACGCTTTCTCGCACGCACTAGCTCGCTAGGCTTTGCGCTTCCTGCGCGGGTGGCGGAACAGGTAGACGCACCAGACTTAGGATCTGGTGGGGGCTTTCCCCGTGCCGGTTCGAATCCGGCCCCGCGCACCAAGATTCGCAAGCCTCAATACCAGATTTCCATCCGCAATCCCTTGGCGTCCCGAGGCGGATGAGCCGGAATGCGCACGGCTTGGCCTGCGTGGATGCGCCATGCGCTCCAAGCGGCCGCGCTTGCATCCAGCATGTCGTGAATCGCAAACTGCGTGCGCGCAAAGCGCGTGCAAAGCGTTTCATACCAGGCGTGCCAACCGGCAAGGCGTTCAAGAAGGGCGATGCGCTCTGCGCGCCCTTCGTTGGAATGCTTGCTGTGCCGCATGGAGCGGCCGTCGTTCATGGCGAAAAAGCAAAGCTCCGGATGCACCTCGCGCACGCGCCTTTGCAAACGAGCATCCATTTCCCGATCCACCTCGCATAACCTAGGAAGCAACGCAAAGGCTTGCCGCGTAAGCCCAACAGGTTGCTGCAAGCGCTGCGCGCGGCGAAAAAGCTCTTGCTTAGGTTCATGCTCGTATGCCTGGCAAAGCGCCAATAGCCTTCTGCACGGGGGGCTGAACACGCTGCGGTTTCTGGGCCCGCCAAGCAGCCTGCGCGCGATGCGATCGCAGGTGCGCCCGCCTTTGCGCGGCGCATCAAGAAGCCCGATGGGAATGTCTATGCCGACGATGGCGCACTCTTGCGTGCAGGCCAGCACGGCGTTGAAGTCTTGGCAAAGCGCCTGCTTCCAATGGCCCTTCCCGTCCCAGAAGGCCACGAACCAACCCGCCGCGCAGCCATCCACGCCTGCAACCCAACTCATCGCCTCGTGGCCGCGCCCATAAAGCCTACCCCCCAAAGAAAAAGAGCCGCCTTGCAGGCGGCCCCAACTTGCTGCGAAACGCGTTATTCCTGATCGGTGTCGCAGGAAAGCTCCTCCTTGATCATGCCCGATTCCACTTCCTCAATGATCTTCTTGTAGTGCTCGTTGAGCGGGCAGCCGCACGAATGGCCGCCAAGCGCATGCAGGCGCGCCTGCTCAATGTGCCACTGCGCCACCTTGAGGTGCTGATCCACATTCATCGTCTCGCCTCCTTGCTCATCAGGATTTGGGTGCCCGATCCTAGCGCCAAGCGCACATGGCTTGCCAAATCCCGGCCAAGCACCCAAAGCGCCGAAGCTGAAAAGCCGTTCTTGCATCGCTAGTTTCGCACCCGCCTCCCGTGCCATAGACAAATGCAAGCGCAAATGAAGCGGCTGGAAGCAGCGTTTCAGGCGCTTGAAAAGCAAGGCTGGTTCGTGTGGGACGGATTTTTGGAGGACAGGCTTGCGCGCAGGCTGCGCGCAAGGGCCGAGCACTTTTGGCAGATGGGAAAGTTCCGGCGTGGTCGCACGGGAGCCACGCGCACCACGAACGCCGTGCGCGAGGATTGGATCGCATGGCTTTCTGCTTCGCCTACGCATCCCGCTGAGCAGGCGTTCTTCGCGCGCCTAGCGCGTCTGCGTGCCCATGCCGCCCACCGCTGGTTCATCAGCCTTCCTGAGATAGAGGCGCACTATGCGCGCTATGCGCCAGCAAGCCGGTATGGTCGGCACCTTGATCAGATCCGCGACCGAAGCGAGCGCGTGCTCACCGTTGTTTGCTATCTCAATCCCGATTGGTGCGCCCAAGATGGCGGCGCGTTGCGGCTATATACAGCCCAAGGCGCGCGGGATGTGCTCCCAGTTTTGGGCCGCGCCGTGATTTTTCTCAGCGACCAGCTAGAACACGAGGTGCTCCCTGCCAGCCGTCCGCGCTTTTCCATCGCTTGCTGGCTGCGCCGTCGCAGCGTTTTCCCCTTGTTGGCGATGCCCGATTGACAAGAGGGACCAGCGCCAGAGAAGGAGCATCGGCCAAAGCTTGTTTGGTGGAAAAGGCCTTCCCCCATGCGGACAATGAGACGCCGCCAACATGGCCTTGCAGGCAGGCGATGGTTGCAAATCATTCGTAAGGGCAGCTGGGGTTGAGGGATACCGATGCCAATAGAAGACGAGATCCGCGACCGGATCCAATCGCTGCGGCGCGCGTCACCTGCGCATCTGCCCGCGCCAAAGGCCGTGCCCGACATCGCGCGCATTCGCCGCGTGCTCGGCATCGGCCATGCCACATTGGGCAAGATGCTGGATGTCGCGCCGGTGCGGGTGGCGGCATGGGAGCGCTGGCGGCATGTGGATGATCCGCTCGTTCAGCGCATGCTGGTGATGATGGACGATCCCGATGGTTCAAAAGCCAATTCCTTTCTGCTGCCGCGCGAGTTTGACGATGTGGAAGTGCCGGTTATTCGCGGGCGCCCGTTGTGGCATGCGGAGGATGAAGACTTTCATGCCTATCTGGACTGGCTCGCCGATCATCTCGTCCGGCGCTATGCCGCCGAGTTTCCGCGCAGAACCCCCTGCCTGGAGCGGGACTTGGGAGATGCTGCAATGCTCGGCCACGATTTCTCTTGGCATCTGATGTATTGCATTGAACCGTTTGAACCGCTTGTGAATGCCGGCGTATGCTATGAAGAAGCCGTGCTTGCCATCTGGAGGGATTTTCTGGATGTCATAGAGGACGAGTGGATCGCCGAGAGGTTTGAGGCCGATACCACATACGATGTGCTGCCAACCTGGATCACACCGGCCATTTGGAAAAACGCCATTCGGGAGGTGCAGGAGCTGCGGCGGGTGAAGGCCGACTACGCCGACCTCGGCTATCGCCGAAGGCTTGCTGAGCTTGTGCTCCCCTACTCCTCGCACCAGCACCGCAGAAGCATTCTGGAGGCCTTCTACAACGGCTTTTGGGAAATGATGACAAAATAGGATGCGATTGTTCTGCTTTTCCCTGCGCTGTCCTCCCGTTTGCCCTTCCGGAAGGCACCCGCTAAGCTGCCTTGCGGAGCCGCTGTTTCGGCGGGGGAGTTTTCCCCTAGCGCCGTGGTCCTATACAGCGGCTCCTTTGATTTGCTGCTCTGGTCGCCCAAGCGCAAGCTTTCCGCGATCCGCGCATTGTCCTCGCGCGAAGGCGTCGTGGAAGGGCCGCCATCACGCGCGGAGATGGTGTAAGAGGGTGCGCTCCTCTTCCAGGGCAGCTTGCCTTCTGCATTGACTCCTGCCTTCGCCCCACCTATTGTTTTTGCTGACAGGTCTGGCGCGGTTGGCTGGGTGACTTCCTGCGCCGCGGAATCCCCAGAGGCTCCCGCGTCGGGCCTTTCCTGCGGCGCAAGGGGGCTTTATCGTCCCCTTTTTCAGCGACGGGAGCTCGCTGTGCTCTTGCCGCCGGAGCCGTGAGGCCCTCGCTGGCATCCAAAGGCGGCACCGCCCCCGTTTTCGGGGGCGGTTTTCTTTATCCGAGCGGATTGACATCCATCGCGAAGCGGTCTTGAATCTCTGCTGCGGTTGACGCCTTGAGAGGCTCCCCGGAGGGGGAGGTAGGGGGCCATGACCCGCCGCCCTTTGCCTGTCGCGTCATGCGCAGGGAATCGGCGACGGCGAGCCATCCAGGGTCCACGCCGTCGGCGACAAGCCGGCGAGCATCTCCGGTCTGGCTCAAGGCGTCAACCGTTTTTTTCTTTTCATCTTCCTGACGATGCTGCACCGGTTCATCCACCAGATGAAAACCAGATGAAAACCAGCACCCAGCCGGGATCGTCCGGACACGACATGCGCTGGCAGTCTTTTGGAACCCTACTCTCGGCCAGCAAGACGCAGGCACCGCCAGCATCGGAGCTTTGACATCTCTGAAAGCGTGGTCTATCGTGCTGCGCACATCGCGCGTAGTAGGCTGGGTGCATTCGCGCGCCGCCGGGTCCCCAGATGCACCTGCGCGCGGCGGCCTTTTGCGGCGCAGGGAGGGCATGCCCCTCCCTTTTT
>WFOX01000151.1 GCA_015487905.1 Mariprofundales bacterium | reverse complement strand
GAAAGAATGCGCTCCAAGATCACGGGCGAGCCGTGGGCATGGATCTCGGCCATGTCTTCGCCCGTGTAGCTTGCAGGCGCGCGAAAGCGCAGCACGAGCGCGTGATCCAACACCGTGCCGTCGGCATCCAAGATGCGGCGCAGGGTGGCCATGCGCGGGCGCGGCAAGCGTGCGCCCGTTATGGCTTTGAGGATGGCGTTGGTGTGGGGGCCGCTCAGACGCACGATACCGACCGCAGAGCGCCCAAGCGGCGTGGCCAAAGCCGCGATCGTGTCGTTCACACGCCCATTTTCTTGAACACGAGCCACTGTTGCGCGATGGAAAGCAGGTTGTTCGTAAACCAGTAAAGCACAAGCCCTGACGGGAAGAACAGGAACATGATCGTAAATACGGCCGGCATAAGCTGCATGAGCTTGGCCTGGGCCGGATCCGGCGGCTTGGGGTTCATCTTTTGTTGCAGATACATGGACGCGCCCATGAGCACGGGCAGCACATAGTAAGGATCAGGCGCGGAAAGATCGCGGATCCAGCCCAAAAACGGTGCATGGCGCATCTCAATGGAGACGAGCAGCACCTTATAAAGCGCGAAAAAGACCGGAATCTGAATCGCAATAGGCAAGCATCCGCCGAGCGGATTCACCTTGTGCTTGCGATAAAGCTTCATCATCTCTTCCGCAAGCCGCTGCCGATCGTCGCCGAACTTGGCGCGCAGCCGCTCCAGCTCCGGCTGCAGCTTGCGCATGCCCGCCATGGAGACATAGGAACGATAAGAGGGATAAAAGAACAAAAGCTTGATCAGCACGACGAGCAAGATGATGTCCACGCCGTAGTTCGGCACATAGCGATACAGCCAGAGCAAGAAGGCGTGGATGGGCTTGGCCAAGAACGCGAACCAGCCGAAGTCCACGCTCCGCTCCAGCTCCACCCCCATCGTTTCCAGCACGGGAATGGACTTCGGGCCGAGGTAGGCGAAGGCATGGAATACGGCGTCATCGCCTTCGCTCGTGCCGCGATCCAGCACGCCCGCTTGGTAGGTGTGATCCGTGGCCTTGAAGTAAAGCTCGTGCTCTTTGCGTGGATCCAGCACGAGGGCGGCGATGAAATAACGATTCATGATGCCGATCCAGCCGCCTTTCGTGCGCGCGCTTTTGGCTCCTTGCTTGTCCAACTCATCGTAATCCACTTGCAAAACATGGCCGCCTACGAGCGCGATGGGGCCGATGTGTTCGTAAAAGGTATCTTTTTTGCGGTCAGGATTGCGCTCTACGACTTGATGATAAGCCACAAGCCCAGCACCGCCTTTGATGCGGTCTTCGGTATATACCACATACCCTTGGCCTTCCTTGGAAAGCCACACCGTGCGCAACCACTTGCGGCCGTCGTCCAACCGACTCTCCAAACGCAGCTCGCGTTTCGTGTGGGCAAGCACATGGAACGGCTCGGCACGCCGATGGCCGAGCACGCCGGCGTTGAGGTAAAGCCCATGTCCCGTGGGCGCAAGATTCACATAAGCCACAGGCGGGGAGTTGGGATCCAGCGTTTGCCGATAACGCTTGAGTTCTGCGCGCACGATCCAGCCGCGCTCATCCACGAGCACGCGCACGACCTCATTTTCCAGCGCCCATGTGCGCTTGGACGGTTTCCATGCAGCCGATGCGCTCGGCGTTGTGCCGGGCGGGGCGGAGGCGGCGGCCGATGCAGATGGCGCAGGCTGCGAAGATGCCGGCGCTTCGTGCTTGCTTGGCGCGGATGCGGGCGGCTTCGGCGGCGGGAACAGCGCCTGCCAGCCGATCACGACGAGCAAGGAAAGCGCAATGGCCAAAATCAGATTGCGCACATTCTCCATCGGTTCACTCCTTTTCCGGCACGGGATCGTATCCCCATGCTCCGCCCGGCCGGCACCGCAAGACTCGCCGCAGCGCAAGGCCAAGTCCCTTGAGGACGCCGAAGCGCGCGACAGCCTGCGCCGCATATTCGGAGCAGCTCGGCACGAAACGACAGCGCGGCGCAAGATACGGGGACAGCGCGATTTGATACAAGCGGATGCACGCAAGCACGATGCGCCGCATCACTTCTTCACCTCATCCGCAATCGCGTCAAACATGCGCGCAAGCTCTTGGGCAAGCCCGCGCGCGCGCGCATCCAGCGGGGCCTTGGCGATCACAAGCACATCCACGGGCAGATGGCGGATTGCGTGTTGGCGGAATGTCTCGCGCACGATGCGCCGAAAGCGGTTGCGGCGCACGGCCTTGCCCCACCTGCGGGCCACCGAGATGCCCAGCCGTCCATGCGTGAGCGCATTCGTCCGCCACACGATCCGCACCTTTTGGCCCTCCACCCGCCGCCCGCGCCTAAGGCGCGCGAAATCCGCCGCCTTGCGAAGGCGGCACGCCTTTGGGAACGAGTGGTCAGACCGTAAGGCGCTTGCGTCCTTTGGCGCGACGCCGCTTGAGGACCTTGCGCCCACCCTTCGTCTTCATGCGAGCGCGGAATCCGTGCTTGCGCTTGCGCCGAATCCTGCTTGGGCGATATGTCAAATGCTCAATCGCCATCGCATGCCACCCCTTCTGCAAAGTGGCGCCCAATGATGCACACGGCAGGCTTGGGGCGCAATGGAAAGGGAGGCGCGATGAAGCGACGCGAGCGCAGAACGGGCCGCGTGCTTGTGCTCACGGGTGAAGGAAAGGGAAAGTCCTCCAGCGCCTTCGGCATGGTCTTCCGCGCCGCCGGCTGGGGCATGCAGGTGTGCGTGGTGCAGTTCATCAAAGGGCGCTGGAAAACGGGCGAGCAACAAGCCGCGGCGCGGTTTGAAAATATTGAATGGCATGCGCTCGGCGAGGGCTTCACTTGGGAGACGAACGATCCCGAGCGCGACCGGCAAACCGCGCGCAAGGCATGGGCGTTTTGTGTGGAGACGCTGCGCGCAGCGCGCCACGATCTCGTCGTTTGGGATGAGATCTGCTATGCGATTTCCTATGGCTGGCTTTCAGGCGAAGAGGTGGCAGCGGCGATCCGTGCGCATCGGCCCTCTTGGATGCATCTTGTGCTTACAGGCCGCGGTGCGCCGCCGGAGCTTGTGGAAGTGGCCGACACCGTGACCGAAATGCGCAAGATCAAGCACGCCTTTGATCTTGGCATTCGCGCCGAGCAGGGGGTGGAGTTCTAGCCCACTCCGCTTAGTCGTCAGCGAACGGCGGCTTCGGCTCCATGAGGCTTGCGGGGTCTTCGTGGATGATCACCTCGGCCTCGGGAAAGGCCTTGCGGATCGCAAGCTCCACCTCATCGGCGATGCGATGCGCCTCTATCAGCGGCAGCTCGTCGTCCAGTTCCAGATGGAGCTGGATGAAGATCGTGCCGCCTGCGCGGCGCGTGCGCAGATCGTGCATGCCGCGCACCTCGGGATGCGCGCGCACGATGGCCTTGATGCGCGCGCGCTCTTCTTCGCCAAGTTCGCGATCCATGAGGTG
>WFOX01000150.1 GCA_015487905.1 Mariprofundales bacterium | reverse complement strand
CTCACGATCTCCGCACCCCCTTTGCGCGTGCGCTCCTCAATCGCGCGGATGCGCGCAGGCGGCAGAAGCTCGGGCAAGGGGATGCCCGCCACCGTCGCATAGCGCGCAAGCGGCACCATCTGATCGCCGTGCCCGCCAAGCACGAAGGCATCCACATCTTCTACGGACACATCCAGCTCCTCGGCGATGAACGAGCGCATGCGCGCGGCATCCAGCACTCCCGCCATGCCGATCACGCGCGCGCGCGGAAAGCCCGAGATCTTGTGCGCGAGATACACCATCGCATCCAAGGGATTCGTGACGATGAGCAGGATGCAATCGGGGGATTGCTCCACGGTTTTCTTCACGACATCGGCAACGATGCGCGCGTTGGTCGCGAGCAAATCCTCGCGGCTCATGCCGGGCTTGCGCGGCACGCCCGCGGTCACGATCACAAGATCGGAGCCTTTCGTGTCCGCATAGTCCTGCGTGCCGATGATGTGCGTGTCAAAGCAAAGGATCGGCGAGGCCTCAAACATATCCAACGCCTTGCCCTGGGCCACACCCTCGGCCACATCCACGAGCACAATATCGCCAAGCTCGCGCATCGCGGCCAGAAATGCGGCCGTGGCCCCGACATGGCCGGCACCGACAATCGTGAGCTTGCGGCGCGGAAAGTATTGCGCGCTGCTTCTGCGTTTGCCCACGAACCGCATCGCATCCCTCCTCGCCTGGTTCTCCCCGAACGATAGCCTTGGGCTGTGATGTCCGTCCAATCCCTGCTGCCGCCTGCCGCGCGCACATTGGCCGAGGCGATCGCCGAAGCGGGCGGGCGGGCGCTGCTCGTCGGCGGCTGCGTGCGCGATCTCGTGCTCGGCATCGCGCCGAAGGATTTGGATTTTGAGGTCTATGGCCTTGCGCCTGCGCGCCTTAGGGAGGTGCTTGCGCGCTTCGGCGCCGTGCAGGAGGTCGGCAAGCGCTTCGGCGTCTTCAAGCTGCGCATGGACGGGATGGATGTGGATGTGGCGCTGCCGAGGCGCGAGAAGAAGACCGCGCCCGGCCACAAGGGCTTCGCGGCGGAACCGGATCCGTTTCTGTCGCCCGAGCGCGCTAGCAGCCGGCGCGACTTCACGATCAACGCGATGATGCTGGATCCGCTGAGCGGGGAACTACTGGATTTCCACGGCGGGCAGAGGGATTTGCAAAACCATGTGCTGCGGCATGTGTCGCCCGCGTTCGTGGAGGATCCGCTAAGACCCCTTCGCGGCATGCAGTTTGCCGCGCGCTTTCGGCTTTCCGTGCATCCCGAAACGGCCCGGCTTGCGCGCACGATGCTCGCGGAATACGAAACGCTCCCGTCTGCGCGCATCTGGGAGGAATGGCGCAAGTGGGCGCATGCGCCCTATCCGGATATGGGACTGGAGGCGCTGAAAGCGATGGGCTGGCTTTTGCCCTATCCCGAGCTTGCGGCGCTTGTCGGCTGCCCGCAGGAACCGCAATGGCATCCCGAGGGCGATGTGTGGACGCACACGAAGATCGCCTGCCGGCGCATGCACGAGGTCTGCGCGCGCGAGGGGATCGGCGGTGCTGCGCGCGAGGCGCTCATGTTCGCGATTCTTGCGCACGATTTCGGCAAGCCCGCAACGACGACGCGCGATGAAAAGGGCCGCATCCGCTCACCCGGCCATGCGCAGAAAAGCGCAGAGCTGGCCAAGAGCTTTCTTGCGCGCATCGGCGCGCCGAAGCGGCTCGTCTCTCTTGTGATTCCGCTTGTGGCCGAGCACCTTGCGCACATGCATGGCAAGCCCACGCCGCGCGCCGTGCGCAGGCTTGCCGTGCGCCTGGCGCCAGCCACGATCGCGCTTTGGGCAAGGCTCGTGGAGGCCGATGCCAGCGCCCGTCCCCCCAAGCCGCCTGCCGATCCCGCCGCGCCCTGGCTTGCGCTTGCGCGCAAGCTGGAGGCGGAGGCGCAAAAGCCGCGCCCGATCGTGCAGGGCAGGATGCTTTTGGCGCTCGGCGTCGCGCCCGGGCCGAGGATGGGCGAGATCATTCGCCGCGCCTATGAGGCGCAGTTGGATGGCGCCTTCGCGGATGAAGAGGAGGCGCGCAAGTGGCTTGTCGCGCAAGGGCTTGTGCCGAAGGTGTGATCTACACGATCGGCCATTCCAACCATCCGCTGGCGGACTTTCTTGCGCTGCTTGTGCAGCACGGGATTGCGTGCCTTGTGGATGTGCGCGCCCATCCCGCAAGCCGCCGCCATCCGCAGTTTGCGCGCGCAGCACTCGCCGCATCGCTGGAAGAGGCCGGCATCCGCTACCTTTGGCTTGGGCGGGAGCTTGGCGGGCGCGGCGTGCACTCGGTCTTTGCGCCCGAGCGCGCCTTTGGTGATGCGCGCTTTCAGCGCGGGATCGGCACACTTCTTGCGCTTGCCGAAGAACAGCGCACCGCCTTTATGTGCGCCGAGCGCGACCCGCTTTTTTGCCATCGCGGGTTGCTGATCGCGCGCTATCTGCACGCACAAGGGCATCGGGTCTTGCACATCCTCGCCGACGGCTCCTTGGAAGCGCATGAGGAGACGGAAGCGCGCATGCTGCGGGGGCTGGGGATTGCGCCCGGCAAGGGCCTGTTCGCCGATGAGGCCCAGATGCTTGCCGAGGCGTATCTCTTGCACGCGCAGCGCGCCTTTCGGCGCTAGGGCTGAAGCCGCTTTATCCCCGCGTGCAAGCGGCGCAAGGATTCCTCCTTGCCAATAAGCGCAAGCGTCGCATCAATCGGCGGCGAAACGGCCCGGCCCGTGAGCAGAATGCGGATCGGCTGCGCAAGCTTGCCCATGCCCACGCCCGCCTCTTCACAAATGCGGCGAATGAGGGCATGCAGGGCTTCTGCATTCCAGTCCTTGAGGGCTTCCGCTTCCTGCGCGAAGCGCGCAAGCAGCTCCCAGGCCGCGCCCCTCAGATGCTTTTTCACGGCCTTCTCATCAT
>WFOX01000149.1 GCA_015487905.1 Mariprofundales bacterium | reverse complement strand
CGCACGATCTTTTTGCCGCGCAAAGAGGCGCGCGGCGGCTCCTCAAAGAGCCTTCGCCACATCGTCGGGCACTTGCAGATGGGGTCTATGATCGCGCGATCCACCTCATAGCCGACCCCGCCCTTGCCGCCTGCAAGCGTAAAGACAAAGCGCACCGCCGTGCCCGCATGCTCCCAGGAGAAGTTTTGGATCACGGGCGCGCCTTCATCGCCCTCTAGAATCGGAGTGGGCGGCGCCTTCAGGCCGCAGCCGGCAAGCACAAGCGCAAAGACAAGCGCGCGGCGCATCAATCCTCCATGCCAAGCTTTTGCTTCCAGAACGCGCACTGGCGGCGCACCTCTTCAGGGGCCGTGCCGCCCAAGTGCCTGCGCGCGGCCACGGCGCGCTCCACCGAAAGCTGCGCGATCATTGCAGGCGAAAGCTTGGGGTGCAGGCTTTGGGCGACCTCGGCCGGCAACTCCTCCAAGCGCTTGTCGTGCGCCACACACCAGGCGACGGCCTTGCCGACGACCTCATGCGCCTCGCGAAACGGCACGCCTTTCCGCACGAGCATCTCGGCAAGGTCCGTGGCCGTCGCAAAGCCTTCCTCGGCTGCTTTGCGCATGCGCGCAGGATTCGGCTTCATGCCGGCGATGATGCTCGCAAAGGCCGGCACGAGCATCTCCAGTTCATCCAACACACGCAGCGCATGCGCCTTGTCCTCTTGCATGTCCTTGTTGTAGGCGAGCGGCAAGGCCTTCATGAGCGCAAGCATCGCGACCAGCGCGCCGATCACGCCGCCCGTCTTGCCGCGCGCAAGCTCGGGAATGTCCGGGTTCTTCTTCTGCGGCATGATGGAGCTGCCGGTGCAGAAGCGATCGGGAAGCTCCACGAAGCCGAAGAACGGACTCGTCCAAAGGACAAGCTCTTCGGCAAGCCTGGAAAGATGCACGGCGTGGATCGCGCCTGCTGCGAGGAACTCCAACACGAAATCGCGCGCCGAGACCGCATCCATCGCGTTGCGGCAGGGCCGCGCAAAGCCGAGCTCGCGCGCGGTCATTTCGCGGTCAATCGCAAAGGTCGTGCCGGCAAGCGCCGCCGCGCCCAGGGGGCATTCGTTCATGCGGCGGATCGCATCTTCCATGCGGCCCGCATCACGATCCAACATCTCCACATAGGCAAGAAGATGAAAGCCGAAGGTGACGGGCTGGGCGACTTGCAGGTGCGTAAAGCCCGGCATCACGGCCTCGGCCCATCTTTCCGCCTGCGCCACAAGCGCGCGTTGCAGCCCGCGGATTTCCTCCACGATTCCCTGCATGCGGCGCCTGAGGTGCAGGCGGAAGTCGGTTGCGACCTGATCGTTGCGGCTTCTTGCCGTGTGCAATTTCTTGCCGGCCTCGCCGATCTTTTCGGTGAGCCGCGCCTCAATGTGCATGTGGATGTCCTCAAGCTCCGCGCGGAAGGCAAGCTCGCCCCGTTCAATCTCGGCGCGGATCTCATCCAGCCCTTTGAGGATCGCGGCAAGCTCCTCGTCCGTGAGCACGCCGATTGCAGCAAGCATGCGCGCATGGGCCTTGGAGCCTTCAATGTCCTCGCGATAGAGCGCGCGATCCACATCAATGGAAGCGTTCATGCGCTCGCAAAGCGCATCCATGCTTTCTGCGAAGCGTCCGCCCCAGAGCTTTTTCGTTTCCTTGTCCGCCATGCGCGGCAATCTAGCGCCCGCCGCCCTCCCCCGCAGCCGCAGGGCGCAAACGCCCTGCCTTCGGCAGGCGGCCGCTCCTGCGCCTTGCTTGCCGCCCCGCGCGCCGCACCTAGCCTGCCGGCGTCATGGGCGGTGCAGGCGCGTCCTCGGCGCAAGCGACGGACTGGCGGCGCATCTGGCCGCAGCGGCTTCCCATCGTGATCGGCGTGGTCGGCCATCGGGACATCGCCGATCCGGAAAAGGCCCGCGCGGCCTTTTCCGAAGCGCTGGCCGCATGGCTGGACGCCTTCCCGCATTCCCCGTTCCTGCTGCTTTCCGCGCTCGCCGAGGGCGCGGATCGGCTGGCCGTGGAATGCGCGCTGGAGCTGATGGCGCGTCGCGGCTGTCCGGGCCGCATCCGCATCTTCTGCCCGCTGCCGATGCCCGAGGACGAATACCGCGAAGACTGGGGACGCGGCACGCCCGCCGATGCGGAGTTCCTTGCGCTGTGCGCGCGCCTGCGTCGCGAGGGGCATCGCGTCTTCGCGCTGCCCCTGGGCAAGGACGAGGCCGAGGAGCAGGCGTTGCGGCAAAGGCTGCGCGCGGAGCGCGAAGAGGGACGGGGCTGGTCGCAGGGGTCGCTGCGCAATGCGCGCTATGCGCTTGCGGGTGCTTACATCGCCCGCCATGCGCACATCCTCGCGGCCTTCTGGGACGGCGAGGATGCGCCCCGCGAGGGCGGCACGGCCTGGGTCGTGCGCGACTTTCTGGAGGGCCATGCGCTCGCCGAATGGCGCAAGCGGCACACGGGCGCCGCTTATGAGGACACGATCATTCCCCGCTTTCCGTTTCTCTCCCCCGAGGGCTTCGGCGCCGTCTGGCATTGCCCCTGTGCGCGCCGCAACAGTCCCGACACCGGCCGGGGCGCGCCGCGCTGGCTGCTCCCTGAGGGCGCCCGCCCCCGCAAGCCGCAAGGCGGCCCGCCCGCATTCCTGCGGGATCTGGAGGACTTCAACCGCCGCGCCGCGCGCATCCCCGAGGCCGAGCGCGCCGAGGCGCGGCGGCATCTGCATCTTGTTGCGGATGCGCCGGCGGAGGTGCGCGAGGACGCCCGCATGCAGGAGTTGCAGGAAACCTTCGCCAGCGCCGATCTGCTTGCGGGCGACTTCCAGGCCGTGGAGTTCCGCCGCTTCTGGATCATGGCCGCGCTGCTCATGCTCGCCGTTTTCAGCTTCAAGGTGATGGACTTCGTGGAGCATCTGCATGCGCTGCTAAGCGGCGTGTTCTCCGGCCTTGCGGCGCTCACGATCTTTCTGCAATGGCGCTTCCATCGCGACCGCGCGCACCATCGCCACCTGCAATACCGCGCGCTCGCCGAGGGCATGCGCGTGCAGATGGCCTGGGCCGCGGCGGGATTGCAGTCGTGCGTGTGCGACCATTATCCCGAAAAGCATCTTCAGCACGCGCGCTGGATCTGGCATGCGCTGCGCGGTCTGCACGCGGGGCTTGTGCCGGGGGTGCGCGATGCGCTTTCGCCTGCGCGTCTGGCCCATGTGCGCGCGCATTGGATTCGCGACCAGCGCGACTATCTGCGCCACAAGATGCATCATCGGGACGCCGCGGACGGCAAGCACCGACGGGTGCGGTTGCGGGGGCTGGAGCCGAGAACGCGCCTGCTCGGGCGCCTGCGGTTTGCATGCCTGGCCGTGGGCGGCGCGGGCGCGGTCTATGCCGGCTTGCAGCCCATAAGCGCCGAGTTTGCGTTCATGCCGCGGCTGCCGGCTCTTTCCGAGCCTGTGTTGCTGCTCGTCGTGGTGCTGCCGCTTGCGCTTGCGGTGATCGTGGATCGCGCGCTGCACACGCTCGCGCTGGAGGAGGAGCTGGACTGGTATGCCGCGATGCTGCGGGCCTGGACCACGGCGGAGAAGCGCCTTTCCTCGCTCGTTGCGGATGCGGGCGACGGCTTCACGCGCCGCGAGGGGGCGGCGACGCTGCTGCTGGCGCTCGGGCGCATGGCGCTGCACGAAAACATCGTTTGGCTGGACATCCACCGCAAGACGAACATTTTTGATACTTGGAACCTGGAGGATTGACCGCCGCCCGCGCGCCGGGGGTCCGGGCGGCGATTGCAAGCGCCGGCGCATTGTCGCGCTAAAGCGCGACCTACATGGCCGATTGTAGGCCGTTCGCAAAATGCACCGTAGGTCGGGCTTTAGCCCGACATCCGCCGATGGTTGCGAACGCGGGCACCATGTCGCGCTAAAGCGCGACCTACATTGCATTTTGCAAACCGTTCGCAAGATGTCCTGTAGGTCGGGCTTCAGCCCGACATTTGCGCCAGCGATCACCACATGCCCCTGTAGGGGCGACCCGATGGGTCGCCCGAACCCGCCGATTGCCCGCGCCGTCGTTTGCGGGCGAGGCATCGCCTCGCCCCTACAGGCGATGGTTGCCAGCGCTGGCACCATGTCGCGTTGAAACGCGACCTACATTGCATTTGGCAAACCGTTCGCAAGATGTGTCCTAGTTCAATACATTTGAGAAACTGGGGAGGGGCCTCCAAATCCCCTGGGTAGTGGGTGGCAAGATACTGGGCGGGGGTCATGTGGTTCAAGGCGCGGTGCGGGCGGATGTGGTTGTAGATGTGCTGCCAGCGCTTGGCCGCGCGGCGCACCTCGGCGATGGTTCTGCCCACATCGTGGTTGCCGAAGAACTCGTAGCGGTCGGTGCCGTTGGCGCGCTCCACATGGCCGTTCAGCTTCGGCGAGCGCGGCGGCAGCACGAACAGGCGATGGCCTGCTCCCTTGCAGCCCTCCTCAAACTCGCCCATGAACTCCGAGCCGTCGTCCACCTGAAGACAACGCACCCGAAACGGCATTTCCGTGAGAATCTCCTCCAGCGCCTTGCGCGCACAGCGCGCCGTCGCCCGCGAAAACACGCTCTGCACCTTCCAGCGGCTGACCACATCCACCGCCGTGAACTGCTTGATCACAAGCCCGTCCATGTGCACCGTGAGCGTATCCACCTGCACCAAGTCCCCAGGCCGCTTGGCCGCAAACCCCTTCGGCATGCGCTCGGCATGCATGCGCCGCCAGTG
>WFOX01000148.1 GCA_015487905.1 Mariprofundales bacterium | reverse complement strand
CGTCGGCTGTGAGCAAACCGCGGCGCACCTGCTCCTGCACGAGCGAGTGGTCCTCGGTGATGTGCGAAAGCACATCCTTGCGCAGACGATACATGCGGGAGTCGCCCACATTCGCGGCCGACAGACGATTGCCGTAAAACAGCGCCGCCACAATCGTCGTCCCCATGCCGCGGCACTCAGGCCGAATCTGCGCCGCCTCATAAATCGCATCATTGGCGGCCATGATGGCATGGCGCAACAACGCGGACTCCTGCGTAAGCCCCGTGGCTTCATCCAGCTCTGCTTCCTTTTCTATCTTCGGAAGCCGCTCGCGCAAGATGCGCATCACCACATCCACGGCCATGGAACTTGCGACTTCGCCGGCGTTGTGCCCGCCCATGCCGTCGGCCACGATCGCAAGCCCCAAGGATGCATCGGTGCCGATGGAGTCCTCGTTGTGCGAACGCTTGCGTCCCACATCGGTGATGCCGTGGATCTCCAGCTTGCTCACTTGGACGCCCCCCTCTGCGCCTGGGATTGCAGCTCTTTGAGCGCGACCAAAATCGCCCGCACCATTTCGCGGCCCGTTTGGAAGCGCTGCTTTGGATCCTTGGCAAGCGCCTTGTCAATGAGCGCCACCACGGCCTGCGGCGCCTCAGGCCAGAACTCGCGGATGTCCGGATGCGGCTCGTTCGCGATTTGGAACATCAATGTCGCCATGGAGTCCCCCTTGAACGGGCGCCGGCCTGCAAGCATCTCATAGAGCATCACGCCAAGCGAAAAGAGATCCGAGCGCCCATCCACATGCTTGCCCGCAAGCTGCTCGGGCGACATGTAGCTTGGGGTGCCGAGCACCACCCCCGTCTTCGTCTTGCTGGAGGTCGTGATCCGCGCAATGCCGAAGTCGGTCACCTTCACGGTCTTGTTTTTCTTAAGCAGCATGATGTTTGCAGGCTTGATGTCGCGATGCACAACCCCTTGCGAGTGCGCATAGTCCAAGGCCTCGGCCACCTTGCCGACGATCTTGAGCACGGCCACTTTCGGAAGCAGCTTGCCGGGCTTCGTAAACGGCGTGAGATCCGTGCCCTCCAAATACTCCATCGCGATGTAGGCGAGATCGTGCTCCTCGCCTGCATCATAGATCGTCACGATGTTGGGATGGTTGAGCCGGCCTGCGGTTTCGGCCTCGCGGAAAAAGCGCTCCTTGACCTCGGCGAGCTCCGCTTCGTCAAACTCCTGCGAAAGCGCCAAGGTCTTGATCGCCACCTCGCGATTGATCTTCGGATCGCGCCCGAGATAGACCGTGCCCATCGCGCCGCGCCCAAGCTCTTTGATAATCTCATAGCGCCCGAGCGTGGGCCGCGCGCCGCCTGTAAGCAGCAGGGTGCCCGCCGAACCGCCCGAAAGCGAGGCGCCGAAGATCATCGTCTCGCCCGCTGTGCGCGCGCGCTCCATGCGCGTTTGGATGTCCTTGTAGTTCGGATCGTGCTCGGCCATGTATTCATAGACGCTCACGGCCTTGGAGAACTGCCGCTTGCGCTCGTAGTCCAGCGCGAGGTTGTAAAGGATCTCCATCATGTCGTCATCCAGCGGCACCTTGCGGAACTTCTCAAAGGCCATGTCCAGCATGCCCTGGCTTTGAAACGAAAGCCCGAGCATCTTGTTCGTCTCGGCGCTTTCGGCCGAGACCTTTTCCTTTTCTTCCTCCACGAGGAAATACCGCTTGGTCGTAAGCAGCACATGGCCCACAATCAGCAGCATAGACGCCGGCATGAGCTTGAGCCAAAGCTGCGCACCCACAAGCGCGCCGAACTCGCCTGCAAAAAGCACGATGAGCAGCACAAGGCTTGCAAGCACGGCAAGCCCCGCCCCCAAGCGCGGCAGCGCAAGCGAGAGATAGGCACCGATGGCCAAAAGCGCGAGCAGCTCCACCCACGGCGCCCAGCGCGGATGCACGAAGACGCTTTCGGAAAGAATGCTGCGCAATGCATGCGCGAGGTATTCCACGCCGTCCATCTGCGCAGCCACGGGTGTGGGCACGCGCCCGCCCACCCCTGTGGCCGTCACCCCCACAAGCACGATCTTGTCCTGAAAGACGCCCGGCGCGATTTTGTCCGCAAGCACATCATAGGCCGAAAAGCGCGGAAAGCTTTCGCCCGTCACATCCAGCCAAAAGCTCGGCCGCATGAAAAACTTCCCATCCGTGGGCACGGCGAGGTTGCCCAGCCGCAAGCCGAATCCCGGATCCAGCTCCACATCGCGCATCGTGAGATTGAGCGCGCGCACGGCAAGCACGAGGCTCATGGATGGATAAAACTCGCCGAAGTATTCAAACGCAAGCAGCTCGCGGCGCGCCGTGCCGTCCGCATCCAGCAAGGTGTTGATGTGGCCGATCCCCGCTGCGGCCTCGCCGATGCGCGCAAACGGATAGCGCAAGCGCCGCGCCTGCACGGGCGAAAACTCGCCTGCTCCGATCACCTCAGCGATCGCATTGCGCTTGAGGTATGCGGGAAGCGCAGGCGGCTTGCCTTTGGGCTCACCCACATCAAAGAACATCGGCAGCACGACACGGCCTGCGTGTGCAATCGCCTCGGCAAGCGCGCGATCCTCATCCATCGCCAAGGCCTCAGCGCGCACGCGCTCGGCCTCTTTGACCTTGCCCTCGCGCTCCAACATCTCGGCGATTTTGAGCTGCGCCTCCATGCCTTTGGGTTTCGGTGCGGGGTCGGTGAGCAAAATGTCCAGGCCGATCACGCGCGCGCCGGCGGCATCCAGCTTTTTGATCAGCTCAGCGATCTTCGCGCGCGACCAAGGCCAGCGCCCCACGCGATCAATCGCATCGTCGTCAATGGCCACGATCGCGATTTCGTCCTCAGGTGGCTGCGCGGCGGCGCTGGCACCAAGATCGTAAAGCCCGAGCTCCACCGCCCGCAGCCACGGGAAGTCCAAGGCCCAAAGGAGCACGAACACCAAGGAAATCGCAATGCCGACGAGCCAATCACGGCGAAGAATGCTGCGCCATCCTTTGTTCAAGCTCGCTCCTCCCTAGCAGGCTTTTGCGCACACGCCCCGATTGTAGCCCAAAGCTGGGGCAAGATGCGAACCGTGCAAGCGCATGCGCGCATGTTCGCGGCAAGCTGCTAGGATGGCGCGCCTGTCTTGTCTGCACCAAGGAGGGACGCAATGAAGGGATCGCGCGGCTCGCGCGTGGCATTCACACCCGAAGAACGCAAAAGCGTCTTTGCGATTGCGGGCGTCTATGCGCTGCGCATGTTCGGGCTGTTTTTGATTCTGCCTGTGTTTGCGCTTTATGCGACGCAGCTTGCGCATGCCACACCCGAGAAGATCGGCATGGCGCTCGGCG
>WFOX01000147.1 GCA_015487905.1 Mariprofundales bacterium | reverse complement strand
GGCAATGCCAGCCGCCCGGCCACCACTTGGGCACGGTATCGCCCCAGTCCTTCTGCCCGGGCGTGGGCTTGAAGACCGGGATGCAGCCCAAGTGCGTGCAGACGATGTCGGCGATGAAGAACTCGGGCCGCATGGAGCGGTAGATGCGCTGCTCGCGCGTCTTCATCCATGGCGCCTGCACGCGCGCGTTTTTGCGCGATTCCGGGTCTTTGAGCTTGTCATCGTGTCCTTCAATCTGTTTGAGCATTTCAGGCGTGCGGTGCAGGATGCCGACGATGCGCCCGCGCCAAGGAAGCACGCGCAGCTCGCCCGGTGGCACCTCGGAGAGATCCACCTCAATGATGCCTGCGGCTTCGGTGTCCGCCGCAGGCGTCATGCTCTTGATGAACGGCACGGCCATGCCGCACACGCCGACCGCGCCAAGGCCTGAGGCCGCCGCCCAGAGAAAGCGGCGCCGCGCTTCGTCCTGCGCCCGCTCCTCCATCGTCCACCTCCTCTCCTAGGCTTTGCGTAAGGGTATCCTAGATGAACTTCAAGTCATTTGCAATTGATGAAGAAATAATGATCTAATGCTCTGGTCGTGTGCATTGCGCGGACTGGCGTTCGCGCTTATGCTCGCGCAATGCTGCGGCAAGGAGGCAAGGCATGTTCGGGCTAGGCACGACGGAGTTGATCTTGATTTTGATCATCGTGGTGATCTTGTTCGGGGCGAACAAGCTTCCCGAGGTTGGTGCGGGCATCGCCAAGGGCATTCGCAACTTCCGCAAGCACCTGCGCGAGGACGATGGAGCATCCTCTGCGGACAACGGCAAGGCCGAGGCGGGCGGCGAGGGAAGCCACAAGGCATAGCATGCCCTGGCCGCGCCGGGTGCGTGTGCGGGGCGTTTCGGCGGGGGGAAGGTGCGCATCGCCTATCTTTCGCAGCACAAGGACATCGTGGGCGGCGGCGAGCGCTCGTTGCTGGAGCTCTTGGAGCGCTTGCCCAAGGAAGTGGAGCCTGTGCTCGTGGTGCCTGGGCGGGGGGAGCTTTTGCGGCTTGCGCGCGTGCTCGGCGTGCGCACGGAGATCCTACCGATGCCGAAGATCGGCCTGGCGAGCCTTCCGGCCTGGGTTGCTTGGCGCGCGTTTTGGCGGCGGGAGCGCTTTGATCTCGTGCATGCCAACCATGCGCGCGCGGCGCTTTATGCGATTCTTTCCGGTGCACCTCCAGTGATCTTTCATGCGCGCGTGGCCGCGCGCGATCCACTGGATGGGTTTTTGCTGCGCCATGCCGCGGCGGTGATCTGCAATAGCCATGCGACGGCCCGCGCGCGCTATCCCGAGGGGCATCCAAAGGTGCATGTGATTTACAACGGCGTGCCCACACCGCGCGTAAACGGCGAAATTCAGCGCCAGGCGCGCATCGTGTGGCTTGGGCGTTTGGATGCGATCAAGCGCCCGGAGCTTGCCGTGGCCGTGTTTGAAAAGCTTGCGCATGCTTGGTCAGGGGGGCTTGTGCTGGCAGGCGGCGCCGTGCCTGGGGATGATACGGATGTGCGTTTGCGCGCGCGCATCCAAGCAAGCCCATATGCTGAACGCATCCAGTTGCGCGGGCCGGTGCGCGCGGTGGGCGAGTTGTTGGCCTTGGCGCGGTTTTGCCTCGTCACCTCACGGCACGAGGGCTTTGGGCGCGTGGCCGTGGAGGCGATGGCGCTGGGAACGCCTGTGGCGGCGCTTGCCGTGGGGTCGCTTCCGGAGGTCGTGGGCGAGGGCGGCGTGCTTGCCGATGATCCTGATGCGCTTGCGGCCAAGATGCTTCCGTATTTGCAGGATTCCCGGGCCTGGGAAGGCCTTTCTGCGCGCGCGCGCACAGAAGCGGCGCGTTTTGCGCCTCAAACGATGATGCAGCAGTTGCTTGCGCTGTATCGGGGGTTGCTTGCGTGAGCGTGCAGTGCCCGCTTTGCGCAAGCACATCGCTTGTGCGCTTGGAGGAAGAGCCGCCTTATGCGGTCTATGCCTGTCGGGATTGCGAGTATGGTTTTGTGCATCCCACGCCGAGCCGAGAGGCGCTTGCACAGGCCTATGATGCCGCTTACTACGAGCCTTGGACGAAGCAGCAAGCAGCCGCGCGCAAGCGGCTTTGGCAGCGGCGGCTGGCGCGTGTGCGCGCCTATGTGCAAACTGGAAGACTGTTGGATGTCGGCGGCGGCGATGGAGGCTTCGCCGAGGCGGCCAAGCGCGTGGGGTTTGCGGTAGAGGCCACGGAGCTTTCCGAGGCCGGCGCGCGCGAGATCGCCGCGCGTGCAGGCGTGCCCGTGCATGTGGGCGAGGTGGAGGAGCTTGCGCTTCCCCAAGGCGGCTACGATGTGATCACGGCTTGGCATGTGCTGGAGCATATGCGCCGCCCGTTTGCGGCCCTTGCGGCCATGCAGCGGTTGCTTGCGCCGGGCGGCTGGCTGTTCATCGCCGTGCCGAATCGCCGCAATCTCCTTATGCGTGCGCTGTATCGCCTTGCAAAGCGGCGCCCGTATCCGTTGTTTTCCATGAAAGCGCGCGAGATTCATCTTTCGCACTTCACGCCGGCAAGCCTCGTGCGCGCGATCCAGCAGGCCGGATTTCGTGTTGTGGCGATGGATTGGGACGATGCGCTGCTTGCGCCGCATCTGCGCGCATTGGACTGGATGGCCGCGCTCGTGCATCGCTTGGGCGGGCCGCTCATTACCGAGGCGATGCTTGCTGTTGCGCGCAAGGACTAGCGCCCGGCGATCGCAAGGCGCTCTATGGCGATTGTGGATGCTGCGCGCGCGCCGAACCATGTGAGGTCGCGGCCGATGTGCGTGATCGTCTGCGCAAGGCGCATGAGGTTGCCTGCGATCGTCATGCCTTGAATGGGCTCGGCAAGCGCGCCGTTGCGGATGGCAAAGCCGGCGGCACCGAAAGAAAAATCACCGCTTACGGGATTCACGCCGAAGCCGAACAGCTCCGTGATCCACACGCCTTCTTGGATCTCGGCCAGGATTTCCTCTGGGCGCTGCGCGCCTGGCACAACCACGAGGTTGGACGGCGCAATGCCCACATCGCCGGCAAGCCCGCGCACGGCATGGCCTGTGGCAGGATGCGCAAGCCTTTGCGCCGCATAGCGATTCGTGAAGTAGCTCTTGAGCACACCGCGCTCTAGCCAGGTGAGCTTGCGCGTGGCCGTGCCCTCGCCGTCAAAGATGCGATCTTCCACGCCTTCGGGATGCATGGGGTCGTCCACAATCGTAAGTTGGGAGGCGGCGACCTGCTCGCCGAGCTTGTCCGCCCAAAACGAGCGCTTGCGCAGCACATTCAGCCCATTGGCCGCCGCAGCATAGTGGCCCAGCAGTTGCGCGGCCACGCGCGGCTCCAACACGACGGGTTGCATGCCCGTGCGCGGCGGGCGCGCGCCGAGTCGCCGGATCGCGCGTTGGCCCGCTTCGTGGCCTACGGTCTCCGGCGCAGGAAGGTGCGCGCGCGTGCGCGCCACATGCCAGGCGTAATCGCGCTGCATCTCGCCGTTGTTCTCGGCCACGGCGACGACGGAGATCGCCGTGCGCGTGCGCGGGTATTCGGCGGCAAAGCCGTCGGATGCCGCGTAGGCCACGCGTGCGACTTCTTCGGAAACGGTTGCGCCTTCCGTGGTGCGCACGCCGCGCACGGCGCGCGCCGCTGCATCCAGCGCAAGCGCAGCCTCACGGGCTTCCGCCAAAGTCCAACCCGTCTGCTCAGGCTGGGCGGCAAGCCAGCCTGCGATCCGCGCCTTGTCCGGATGCTTAGCGCCCACAGGCGGCACGGCCTCAGGATCCGCAGCGGCAGCGCGCGCCATGGCCACCGTGCGCTCGGCAAGCGCAGCAAGCGCTTCTTGCGAGGGCGAGGAGATGCTTGCGGTGGCGAATGCAAGACCTTTTTGCTGTTCTACGAATGCGCGCAGCCCCACGCCGATGCGCTCTTCCTGCGCGATGCGCTCCAGCTTGCCTTCGCGCGCTTCCACATGAAGCGTGCGCTCGTGCACGGCGATCGCATCGGCGTGCACGGCGCCGTGCCTGCGCGCTTGGGCGATCACCTCCGTCAAAAGCCGTGATAAAGATTCTTGCGGCATTGCCTCCTCCTCGCGAAACTTTCCGTCCATGCGGATCCTTGCATGGGCGCTTGCGCTTGTGGTGGCGGCATCCCCCGCTTGGGCCTTTCGCCAAGAGGTGCGCTTGTGTCGCACCGAGGCGGGCTGGCATGCGGTGGTGACGCCCCAGGCGGCCCAAGGATGCCATCCCTTGGATACGCACGCATTGCACGCGCGCGCGGCCTCGGGGGATGCGGATGCGCTGGCGGCGCTGCTTGCGGTGGTGCGTTCGGTGCGGGTGCTGCCGCCGTTTCGCGTGGCCGCTGCGCAGGCGCTTGCGTGGCCGAGGAAAAAGCCGCTTCCGGCTGTGTTGGCCGAGCAGGCGGAAGCCGCCTTTGGTTCGCGGCGCGTGCCGTTTCGTGCGGCGGTGGCGTTGGCGGGGTTTCTCCGGGGACTTGCCAAGGTGCCTGCCCCCTCAGAGGCGCTTTGGGATGGGCTGATCTGGCGCCTTACGAAGGCGGAAACCTGTCCTACCGCGGCAAGCCTGCTCGTGCGCGCGGGTTCGCGCGCGCGCAAGCGCATGGTGCGCGCTTGGATGGACGCATGGAAGTCGGATGAGGTCACGAGCTGCATTGAGCGCGCGCTTGCGCCGTATATGCGCGAGGTCGTGGGGCCGTTGGGTGCGCTTGCGCAAGAAGCACCCGATCCGCGCTTGCGCATGCGGCTTGTGAGCTGGATTGCGCTTGCCGGCGATGAAGCCAAGCCCGTGCTCGCCAGGCTGCGCAACGATCCCGATGCGCGCGTGCGCAGATTGGTGGCTTCCTATCTCGGCGATTGAACTTTGTGCGTTTCATTTTAGGGTTGGCGCCCATTTTTCGCCCCGGAGGGTGAGACGGGATGCTCAAGCTTTACTCGGATCCACGCTGTCCGCATTCGCATACGCTTCGGCTGGTCATTGAAGAAAAAGAGCTTCCCGCGACGATCGTCTCCGTCGTGATGGACGAGCCTTCGCCCGCGCGGGATGAGTTTTTGCGCGTCAATCCAACGGGCGAGTTGCCTGCCGTGTTTGATGCCGATCATGTGCTCGTGGATCCGTGGATCGTGGCGGAGTATTTGGATGAGCGCTATCCGCATCCGCCGCTCAAACCCGCATCACCCGTGGAGCGCGCGCTTATGCGCCTCGCGTTTCGGCGCATTGAGCAAGAGGTGTATCCGAAGTTTTTGCGCATTCCCAAGGCGCGGCGCAAGGGCGAGGCGCGCGAGGAAATGCGCACGATTCTTGCCGCCTTTGATGCGCTGCTTGCGCGCACGGATTGGCTTGTCGGCGAATACTCGCTTGCCGACATCCGCTTTGCGCCGATTCTTTACCGTTTGCCCGTATATGGCGTGGACATCTCAGGATTGCGCCATTTGGAGGCCTATTGCGAGCGGCTCTTTTCGCGGCCTGCATTTGAGCGCTCGCTCACCGAAGCCGAGCGCATGATGCGGGAGGATTTGTTCTAGTTTGATCAGTTCCCCCTTGACATTTTCAGGGGGTGTCCCGAAAAAGGATGCCCATGCAGATGGATCCCGTGCTCTTTGCGATCGCCGGCGTGGCCGGCGTGGCGCTTCTGTTCGCGTATCTCTTGCGGGCGCTTGGGGCGCCTGTGGCCGCGGCCTACATCCTTACAGGCGCGATTGTCGGCCCCTCGGGCCTCGGCCTCATCCACGACGCCGAACTGTTGCGCCACATCGGCGAGCTCGGCGTGATCATGCTCATGTTCTTCATCGGCATGGAGATGGATTTGCCGCGGCTCGTGGCCGGTTGGCGCGTGGCCGTGCTCGGCACGCTTGCGCAGATCGCGGCAAGTGTCGCCGTCTGCATCGCCGGCGCTTGGCTTGCGGGCTGGGACTGGCGCACAGGATTGCTCTTCGGCTTCATGCTGAGCCTAAGCTCCACGGCTGTGGTGCTCACGATGCTCAAGGACACGGGCGAGCTGGAGACGGGCTTCGGCCAGAACGCGCTCGGCGTGCTGCTCATGCAGGACCTCATGGTCGTGCCGATGCTGTTCATCCTCGGCGCCGTTGCGGGTGAGGGTGCATCCCCTGCGCGCATGGCCATGCAGCTTGTGGGCGGCGCGCTGCTTGTGGCACTTGCCGTGTGGCTGGCGCGCGGTGTCGGCTGGCGCATCCCGGCGCGGCTCGCCGCAAGCGAGGACAAGCGGATTCTCTTGGGGCTGCTCATTTGCTTTGCCTCGGCGGCGCTCACCTCGGCGATGGGGCTGTCCGCCGCCTTCGGTGCGTTTCTCGCAGGCCTGGCCCTGCACGATTCGGACATCGCGGGCTGGGTGGAGGAGCACCTGCGCTCGGTGTATGTGATCTTCGTGGCCGTTTTCTTCCTCTCGGTCGGGGCGCTTGTGGATGCGCGCTACATCGCCGCACATCCCTGGCTCGTCTTGGCTGCGG
>WFOX01000146.1 GCA_015487905.1 Mariprofundales bacterium | reverse complement strand
TCAAACTGCGCGGACAGCGACTTATCGCGTGTGACCACCGTCCAGCCGTCCTTGAGCACCTTCACATCAGGCTTGCCGAGGTTCACCATCGGTTCAATCGTAAAAACCATGCCGGGCACGAGTTCCAGCCCTGTGCCGGGCTCGCCGTAGTGCAAGACCTGCGGCTCTTCATGGAAATGGCGGCCGATGCCGTGCCCGCAATACTCGCGCACGACCGAGCAGCCTTGGGATTCCACATAGCTTTGGATCGCATGGCCGATATCGCCGAGCCGCGCGCCCGGGCGCACGGCGGAGATGCCGATCTCAAGCGCCCTCTTCGCAACCTCCACGACCTTGCGTGCCTTGGGTTTTACGCGTCCCACGAGGAAGGTCTTGCTCGTATCGCCGTGCCAGCCGTCTATGATGCTCGTGACATCCACATTGACGATGTCGCCCTCGCGCAGCTTGCGATCGGAAGGGATGCCGTGGCACACCACATGGTTGACCGAGGTGCAAACCGACTTTGGAAAGCCGTGATAGCCGAGCGGCGCAGGGCGGGCGCCCGCGCGGATCGTGAATTCATGAATGAGGTCGTTGATCTCGTTCGTCGTGATGCCCGGGCGGATGAAGCGCTCAATATAGACAAGCGCATCGGCGGCATGCCGACACGCAGGCCGCATCGCGTCAATCTCTTCCGGCGTCTTGATGTGGATCATGGGGCGAAGCCTTGGCCTCTTGCGCAAAAAAGCAACGCCGTTGCCTGGTCTTTGTGGGCGCTTAGAATGGCGCGCCAAACCGCAAGGGGAGTTCTTCTATGCGCAAGGTGGAAGCCATCATCAAGCCCTTCAAACTGGACGATGTGCGCGATGCGCTGGAAGAGATCGGCGTGCGCGGCATGACGGTCACCGAGGTTCGCGGCCATGGGCGCCAGCGTGGGCACACGGAGCTCTATCGCGGCGCCGAATATGTCGTGGATTTCGTGCCGAAGATGAAGGTGGAGGTGGTCGTGCCCGAAGCGCGCGTGGATGAGGTCGTGGATGCGATCATGAAGGCCGCGCGCACAGGCAAAGTGGGGGACGGCAAGATCTTCGTAAGCCCTGTGGAGCGCGTCGTGCGCATTCGCACCGGCGAAGAAGACGAAGAAGCCCTCTAAACAGATTTTCGGGAGGTGCCACGATGAAGCCCGCAAGCGGCCTGGATGTGTTCTTTTTGCTGATGGGCGCCGCGATGGTGCTCGCGATGCATGCCGGATTTGCGTTTCTGGAGGCCGGCACGGTGCGGCGCAAGAATCAAGTCAATGCGCTTGTGCGCGTGATCACCGACTTCGGCTTTGCCACCGTGGCCTACTTCTTCGTCGGCTATTGGATCGCCTATGGGGTGAGCTTCTTCGCGCCTGTTTCTGCGCTCATGGGCAAAGCCGATCCCAACGGCTATGAGCTTGTCCATTATTTCTTCTTGCTCACCTTCGCCGCTGCAGCACCCGCGATCATCTCAGGGGGTGTGACCGAGCGCATCCGTTTCTGGCCGAACGCGATCGGCACCCTGCTCGTCGTGGGGCTTGTGTATCCGTTTTTTGAAGGGATCGCTTGGAATGGCAACTTCGGCATTCAAAAGTGGTTGGAAGCGCACTTCGGCGCAGGTTTTCATGACTTTGCAGGCTCCGTCGTCGTGCATGCGATGGGTGGTTTGCTTGCGGTTGGAGCCGTGGCGATGCTGGGCGCGCGCGCAGGCCGCTATCGTGAAGATGGCAGCATGATTGCGATTCTTCCCTCCAACATCCCCTATCTTGCGCTCGGTTCTTGGATCCTTTGTGTGGGCTGGTTCGGCTTCAATGTCATGAGCGCCGGGCGCGTGGATGCGGCTTCAGGGCTTGTGGCCGTGAATTCGCTCATGGCGATGGTGGGCGGGCTTTTGGCGGCGCTCGTGGTCGGCCGCAACGATCCGGGCTTTGTGCACAACGGCGCGCTTGCGGGCCTTGTGGCGATCTGCGCTGGATCCGATCTCGTGCATCCGATCGGGGCGCTCGTGATTGGCGCTGTGGCCGGTGCGTTGTTCGTCTGGGGCTTTCCGTTCGTGCAAATGCGGCTTCGGTTGGACGATGTGCTCGGCGTGATCCCATTGCACGGTTTTTGCGGCGTTTGGGGCGGCATTGCCGCCGGCATCTTCGGCTCCACGGCGCTTGGTGGCGCCGGCGGCGTAAGCTTCATGGCGCAGCTTCTTGGCACCTTGCTCGGCGCTGGGATTGCGCTGGTGGGCGGCTTTGCGATCTATGGGCTTTTGCGCGCAACCATCGGTCTGCGGCTTAGCGAAGAGGAACAACGCCTCGGCGCGGATCTTGCCGTGCACCATGTCTCGGCCTATCCCGAAGAGGATATGGCTGGGCGCAGCTAATGGGCGGATTGACCGAGCGCAAGCACGCGCCTGGCGATCGTTTGTTGAAGCTGTTCGGCCGCATCGGCCAAGCCTTCCAAGAGGGTGGGTTGCGCAAGGGCCGCTGCGCGTAGTTCGTGCAGGCCGAAGCGCGCGATCTGCACGGGCGTTTGCGCGCAAACCTCGGCAGGCGCTTTGGCTGCATCGGCAAGCAAAGGCAGCCCCGCAATCCAACGCCCGGGCCCCAGCGTGCCAAGCGCATACATCGCGCCGCGCACCTGCACGGAAAGCGCAAGCTTGCCCGCAAGCACGAGAATGAGCTCACGCGCAAGTGCGCCCTCGCGCCAGATACGCGTTTGCGGCCGCAAGGATTCCACGCGCGCTTTGAGCGCGAGATACCGGCGCGAGCCGAGCGAAGCGGCGCGGAAACCTGCTGCGGCGGCAAGCTGCGCGAGCAACGCGCGCCGCTGCAACGCCTGGCGCACGGCCCCGGCGAACGCAGGCGCGGCGGCGAAGGCTTCCGCAAGGCGCGCGCGCGGAAGCGGCGCAATCTTGCTGGGCATTACGGCACGATAGGAAAGCGCGGGTTCTTCCAGTCCCAGCGCAGGCCCCAGCGCAATGAGCTCGTTTCGCGGCGCTTCAAAGGCGATGGTTCCTGTTGCAGGTGCAACGGCTGCAAGCCTGCCTGTCAGCACGATCCACGGCCCTTGGGCGCTGGCCTCTTCCCAGCCGAGCACATCCCCCGCAGCAAGCGTGCGCGCACGCAAAAGGCGCCAAAGCCGCGCCATGCCGGTTTGCGGCCAGCGCTCGCCAAGCGGCTCCTCAGGCGGCGCCTCCGGCGCGATGCCGATCTCGGGAAAGCGCTCAATGAGCTGCTGCGCTTCGGAAAGCTTGCCGTGCGCGCGCAATAAACGATACAAGCGCCGATAGGTATCCAATGCCTGCATCGTTTCGCCGGCTGCAAGCAGCGCATCGGCATAGCGCCGCAGATGCTCAGGTTCGTTCGGGTATAGGGCCGCAAGATCCGCAAGCGCGGCAAGCGTTTCAGCGCTCGGCTTGCCTTTGGCTGCGGGCATGCGGAAGCTCCTCGGGATACATGCAGGCCTCAATCCTGAGATTCGGCATCTCCAAGAGATCCACGCGCCGCGGCACCACGGGTTCGCCCGACTTCGCATAGCGCACCTCCACCACGGGCCGCAAGGGATGATGCAGGTGCGTGCGCACGACCTCGGCGATCTCGCCCGAGTTGAGCCGCACCCAAGTGCCGGGCGGGTAAAGGGAGACGGATTCAATGAGCGCCTTGAGATGCGCGTGCTCAAAGCGGCGTTTGTGCTCCTTGATGATGGCCGCCACTGCATCGCGCGGCAAAAGGCGCTTGCGCCACGGGCGATAGTGGATGAGCGCTTCAAACATGGACAAAAGCCCCAAAATGCGCCCGAGCGTGGAGATCTCGTTGCCGGAAAGGCCCTTGGGGCCGGAGCCGTCCAAGCGCTCCGGAACCTCTTCAATCGCGCGCAGCACCTCGGCATCGGCAAGCCCGCTTTGTTTGAGCCAGGCCGCGCCCTCGCTCCATGTGCGCGCCACAAGCTCCCGCTCTTTGTCTTCAAGCGCGCTCGGTTTGTTGCGCACCTCTTCAGGGATGCGCGCAAGCGCAACCGTGTGCAAGGCCGCCGCAAGCACGAGTTTCGTGCGCATGGCCTCAGGCATTTCCAAGACGCGTGCGACTTTGAGCGCATATACGAGCGTGTTCGCGGACTTCACGACGAGATCGCCCACATGCTCGTCCAATGCGCGCAGCGCCGCCTCGTGCTCGGCAAGCCAAAGCTCCAAGGCGCCGAAGGCGTCTTCATCCTGCGCAAGCTCCACGAGGCGCCGCACCGCCGCGATCACCTCTTGCAAGGCCGCCGGTTTGCGCGCCTGGGCTGCGCGCAGCACCGGCACGAGCGCGCGCGCAAGCTGCCGCAAGGCATCCACGGCCGGGGACGCGGCCGCCTCCGCCTCGCCCAGCTCCATGCCCGTTTCGCTTTCGGCTTCTTCCTCAGGCAGCGCAAGCTCGGCGGCCTCTACCTCCGGCTCCGCAGCAAGCCCCTCCTCCTCGGGAAGCGGAGGGACATCGGCTTCGGCGGGCGCAGGCTCAGGAGGAGGCTCTGCTGCGGCCGGCGGCTCAGCGGCACCGCGCCGGCGCCGCCGCAGCCATTGGATCGTGCGGCGCCGCTCGGTCATGTCTCGTCCTGGGCCACCGCGCGCACGAGCGCAGCGTCAATCAAGCGCTTGCCCTCCTCCATGCCCGCAAGCAGCAGGCGATCCATGAGGTTGTTGATGCGCCGCGGCACGCCGGCCGTGCGCCTGTGGATCGCCTCCGCGGCCTGGCGCGTGAGGATCGGGCGCGTGCAGCCGGCTTTGCGCAGCCGGAACAGGATGTAGCGCACCGTATCCGGAAGCGCAAGCGGCCCCATGCGCACGACGCGCGCGATGCGCTGCCAAAGCGCAGGATGCCGGCGCAGCACCGCTTCCACTTCTGATTGGCCCACAAGCAGCAGCGAAAGCGTATAGCGCGCGCCAAAGGCAAGGCCGAGTAACAGCCGCAAGGTCTCCCATGTCTCTTCGTCCGTGATCGTTTGCGCTTCATCAATGCACACGATCGGCTGCACCTGGCGCTCCTCCAAGGCCATGATGCGCGCCTGAATCGCGCGCACAAGGCCTGCGCGATTCAACGAAGGCGTAGGCTCAGCCCCCAGCTCCTCAGCCACCTGCCAGAGCAACTCGTCCGCCGAAAGCCGCGGAAACGGCACGAGCGCGATCTCAAAGCGCGCCTCGGGAAGCGACAGCAACACTTGTTCCGCAAGCGTCGTTTTGCCGCAGCCGATGGGCCCCGTAAGCAGCACCGCCCCCCGCCTGCGCGCAAGCGCATCGCGAATGAGCGCCTCCGCCCGCTTGAGCCGCTCGTGCACGAAGAGAAACTCTTCGTCCGCTTCGTGCTCAAACGGCCACCGCGTAAGCCCCCAATACTCCAAATACACCTCGCCCGCGCCTCCTGGCGCAATGATGGAGCTAAGGGATGGGAAGCGCAAGTTCATAACGCGCTTGAACTGCCATGCGTAAGTGCCTAGATTTTCGTCTGAAATGGGTCGGATCGGCTGGGTGTGCGCGTGGGTGGTGGTGCTGGCGGCCTGTGCGCCGCGCGTGCCGGAGCCTGTGCGCTATGCGGGGGCGACAGGCGCGGGGGAGCCTGCGGCGGCGTGGCACAACATTGCGCCGCCGAATCTTCTTCCGGGCAAGGCGGTGGCGCTTGCCGATGTGAATCGGGATGGGCGTTTGGATTTGCTCGTGGGTGGAAGACGGGACATGCCGGCCGTGCGCTTGTTCCTCGGCGATGGGCGCGGGCGCTGGCAGCTCGTGGCCTCGCCGGCAAGCGCGATGCAGCCTGAGGTCATTCGTGTGGCGGATTTGGATGAGGACGGTGCGCAGGAGGTCGTGCTGGCGGGCAGCGGGGATGAAAAGGGCGTGCAGGTGTGGAAGTGGCAAAAAGGGCGCTGGGTGCGGATGCAGCCCGCAGCCGAGCGCGGTGTGTTTCACGGGCTTGCGTTTGGGGACTTCAATGGCGATGGCTGGCTGGACATCGCCGGTGCGGGCGAGGAGGGCTTGTTTGTTTGGCTCAACGATGCGGCGGGCGGCTGGGTGCCGCATGCGGGGCCTGTGCGCCGCGGGCGCTATGTGGATGTGCGCGCGCGCGATTTGGACGGCGACGGCGATGTGGATTTGATTGCGGCGCGCGCCGATGGGCTTGGGCCGACGAAGCGCGGTGCAGGGGCCACGGAGCGCGGCGGCATTGAGATCTGGTGGAACGAGGGCGATGCGCGCTTCAAGCGCGAGGCCTTGCCCTTGCCTGCGCGGCCCCTTGCGCTTGCAAGCGACGATCTTACGGGCGACGGGCGCACCGAGATCGTCGTCGGCACCTTGCAAGGCGGCATCGCCTGGGCAAGCCGCGATGGGCATGGGCGCTGGCATTGGAAGTGGCTTGTGCGACGCGGCACTTGGCCTTCCGTCGCGGTGGGGGATCTGGATGGCGATGGCGCAATGGAGCTTGTGGCCGCTTCGGGTGACGGGCGGGGCTTGCGCGCTTGGACGCGCGGCAAGGCCGGCAAGGCATGGCGCGGGCCGCTTCCTGCGCTGGGCTTTTATACAGCGCTTGCGCTTGGGGATGTGATGGGCCGCGGCGGGATGGATGTGGCGGCCGTGCGCACAAGCGGCGCGCCCGAGCTTTGGTCGCCCAAGCAGGCCGCGCCGATGGCGCTCGTGCGCACGGATGAAGTGCTCGTGGATGAGCTCGTCGTCTTTTTCCCTTCGGCCTCGGATGCGCTTACCAAGGCCGAGGAGGCGAAGCTCGCCGCGTGGTGGCGGCGCTTGCACAAGCGCTGGGGCAAGCGCATGGCGCAGCTTCGCCTGGAGCTCATCGGCAAGGCCGATATGCGCCCGATCCACACGAAGCGCTTTCCGAACAATCTCGTGCTTTCGCGCAAGCGCGCCGAGGCCGTGGCGCATTGGCTTGTCGCGCATGGGGCGCCGAGAGCGAAAACGAGCATTCGCGCGCTAGGTGCGCGCGAGCCTGAGCCGCCCGGGTTGGATCCGGAGGCGCTGCGGCTCAATCGGCGCGTGCGCGTGCGTGTGCTGCGCATCAAGGCCGCGCGCATTTTGCCGGGCACGCGCAAGGTGCGCTTGGAAGACCTCTACCATGTGCGCGAAAACAAGGCCTTTCGCACGATCCGCGGCAAAGCGCTTTACAAGGTCGGGCCTGGTGATGAGATCACCGTCGTGCTTTGGCGCGGCGGCAAGAGCAAGGGCTATGACCTCGTCGTGCAGCCCGATGGCACGATTTCGCTTCCGTATCTGGAGCGCGTGCGCGTGGCAGGGCTTACTTCCGTGGAGATAGATGCGGCGATCACGCGCACGCTTGCGCGCTATGAGCGGCATCCGCGCGTGGATGTCTATGTGCGCAAAAAGCGCGCGCACATCGTGACGATCTTGGGCGAGGTGCAAAACCTCGTGCGCCAGCCCACAGGCCCGGGCGCCTATCCGCTTTTGGGGCGTGAGACACTTGTGGATTTCCTTTCGCGCGTGGGCGGGCCAACCCGCGAGGCCGATCTTGCGCATGTGCAGCTCATCCGCGGCGGGCGCACGATCGTGCTGAATCTGGAAAAGGCCATCTCGCAAGGCGATTGGACGCAAAACGCCGTCTTGGACGAGGGCGATCGCATCATCATCCCATCGCTTAGGCTTTCCAAGCGGCGCGTGTATGTGCTTGGGGAGGTGAATAAGCCGGGCGTGGTGGAGTTTTCAGGCGAGCTTCGGCTTTTGGATGCGATCGCGAAGGTGGGCGGCTTCGGCGCGCATCCTTACTATCCCGCGATCCGCGTGATCCGCGCCGCGGATGAGAAAACGCCTGAAATCATCCCCGTGGCCTTTGATCGGCTGCTGGAGCGCGGGGATATCTCGCAAAATGTGGCGCTTGAGGATCACGACATCGTGATCGTGCCGCGCTCGCCGATCGGCAACTGGAATGCGTTCATCCGCGATCTCTTGCCCACCTTCCAGTTGCTCACGCAGCCGCTTACGGCCGTGCAGGAGATGCTCTTGATCCGCGACCTCAATCGGAGGCTGCGCTGATGGCGAATACAAGCGCGGCGCAGACCTTTGAGCTGAATCTGGAGGAATACTGGCACCTCATCGTCCGCCGGCGCTGGGTGATCGTCTTTTCTGCGCTTGCGCTTGGGTTTTTCTCGTGGCTCTTCGCCTGGCTGCATCAGCCGCCGCCGATGTATAGCTCCAGCGCGCAGGTGAAGGTGGAGCAGCAAACGGATCTTGCCGAGATCCTGCTCGGCCGCGGCGGCGCCTATGGCTATCAAAACCTCAACACCTACATCTCGCTTGCGCGCTCGTATGCGGTCATGAAGCGCGCGGCCGAAAAGCTCGGACTCATCCCGAAGGGGCTTACGGACGAAGAGATTCGCAGCAACGAAGACTACTTGGATGCAATTGAGGGCTTGCGCGATGCGATCAGCGTGGAGCGCGAGGGGGATACGAACATCCTTACGATCACGGCCATTGCGGCGCGGCCGGAGGCGGCGCGCGACATGGCCCAGGCCGTCGCCGATGCACTCATCGCCTACAACATTGAGGACAAGAACCGGCGCGTCTTTGAAGCCAAGCGCTTCATTGAGCGGCAGCTCAAGCTCGTGGCCGAGCGGCTGCGCGAGGCCGAAGAGGCCGTGCAGCGCTATCGCGAGGAGCATGGGCTTTCCACGCTTTCCGTGGCGGGCGATATCGCTTCCAAGATGATCGCCGATTTGGAGCAGCAATATCGGCAGGAATCGGCGCGGCTCAATGCGATCAGCTTTGCGTTGGAGCAGCTCAAGGCGCGGCTCAAGGGAAGGTGGAGCTATCGCGCCGTGACGGTAGGGGCGGAGGTGAGCCCCTACTTTGACGAGCTCAACAAGAAGCTCATGGAGCTTGCGCTCAAGCACACGCAGCTTTCCACGATGCTCACCGAAGCGCATCCCGAGATGCGCGAGCTGCGCGCCCAGGCCGCGGACATCCTGCGCGCGATGGTGGATGAGCTGGAAAAGCAGGTGCGGCTTTCCAAGCAGCGTTTGCACGACATTCAAATGGCGATTGAAACGAATGAACGGCGCTTTTTGGGCGCGCCCGAAGAGGCTTTGGAGCTGCAGCGGCTTGAGCGCACCGTGCGCCTCAACGAGGAACTTTATGACATGCTGGAAAAGCGCTATCAGGAGATCCTCATCCGCGAGGCGCAAAAGATTCAAGAGATTTCGCTTTTGCGGCCGGCGATGGTGAGTCCTGTGCGCATCAATCCGCCGCGCACGGGCCAGGTCGCCGCAGCGGGCCTCATCCTGGGCCTTGTGCTGGGGCTTATCATCGCGCTCATCTTGGAGGCGCTGGATACCTCCATCGGCACGATTGAGGAGGTGGAAGAGTATCTGGGCGCGCCCGTGGTGGGCTTTTTGCCGCATTTTTCGCGCGATGAGGCCGTGGAACTCTTCTCAGGCATAGAGGGGCTTGCGACCCGCGGCTCTAGGCTGGAGCGCCAGATGCGGCTCGTGTCGCACTTTGCGCCGCGCTCCACATTGGCCGAGTCCTATCGCAGCCTGCGCACGAACCTCATGTTCGCGCTCGGCGGCAAGCACAAAGCGTTTTTGGTCACAAGCGCCACGGCCAAGGAAGGCAAAAGCACGGTCGCGGCGAACCTTGCCATCGTCTTTGCGCAGCAGGGCGCGCGCGTGCTGCTCGTGGATGCCGATTTGCGCAAGCCGATCCAGCATCACCAGTTCGGCGTGGAGCGTGCGCCGGGGCTGGCTGAGGCCCTGCTCGGCCAGCTTCCTTGGCGGCGGGCGCTCAAGCGCTTTTCCGATGTCATGCTCGGGCACATGGGCGTGGATGCCGCGCTCATGACGCCGGGGCTGGATCAGTTGGATCTGCTTCCCGCAGGCGAGGCCAATGTGAATCCACCGGATTTGCTCGCTTCGGATGCGATGGATCGGTTGCTTACGGAAGCGCGCAAGGAATACGACTATGTGATCGTGGATGTGGCGCCGATGCTGCACACAAGCGATGCGGCGATCTTGGCGCCGCGCACGGACGGCGTGGTGCTCGTCTATTTCATCGGCTCCGTTGTGCGCGCAGCACTCAGGCGCGTGAAGCAAACGATTGAGTCCGTGGGCGGCAAGACGATCGGCGTGGTGATCAATGGCGTGCATGGCGAGGCCTCGCCCGATTACGCCCGCTACAAGATGGATCGCTACTACGACTACGCCTATGGCGAAGAGGCGACGCGCTGGGGCCGTATCCAGCGCAGGCTGCGTCGCAGTTGGCAAAAGGCGCGCACATGGCTGGAGCAACTTGCCCGCCGGCGCGCGAAGGTCTAAGCAAAGGGCATGGAGCGCGATTTTGAACGCTATGTGCATCGCAAGCGCGCGCGGCATCGCGCCGCTGTGATCACGCTTGTGCTTGTGCTTGCGGCGCTTGCGCTCGTGTGGCTGCACAGTTGCAGCAGCGCGCTGACGGGGCCCTATGACAGCCGTGCCTACCGGCCCGTGGATGTTCTTCCCGAAGACCTCCGCAAGTAGTCCGCGGTTTGCGCCTGCGCCGACGCGGCTGCCGGGCCAAGTCGTGCTCACGCTTGGTCTTGCGGCGCTGTTGCTCGTGGCCGCCTACATGATCGGGCCGCCCGGCATGCGCTGGCCGATTTTGATCGTCCTTGCGGCGCTTGTGATCGTCGTCGCCTTCGTAAGCGTGGAGGTGTCGCTTGCGCTTTTGATCCTCTCCACATTGCTTTCGCCCGAGATTCAGGTGGCAGGCGGCCAGGCGGCGAGCACCACGACGGCCTCGCGCGGCGTCACGATCCGCGTGGACGATGTGCTGCTTGCCTTGGTCACGCTTTCGTGGATGTTCCGCGTGGCCGTGCGCAAAGAACTGGGGCTGCTGCGCGCCACCCCCCTCAACCGTCCGTTCCTTTGGTATTGGGCCGTGTGCTTGTTTACGACCGTGCTTGGCGCCGCCGCAGGCCGCGTGGGGCTGATGGGCTATCTGTTCGTGCTCAAGTATTTGGAATACTTCTTGCTCTTCTTCATGATCGCGAACTATGTGCACGATGCGGCCACAGCAAGGCGGTTTTTGGTGGTGATGCTCTTTACCTGCATGGCGGCAAGCTTGATCGGCATCGCCCAGATCCCGCAGGGCGTGCGCGTATCCGCCCCGTTTGAGGGCAAAGAGGGTGAGCCCAACACCTTCGGAGGCTACCTCGTGCTCATGTTTGCGGTGACCTTGGGCGTGTTCTTTGAGGGCAACTGGCCGCGCCTGCCGCTGCTTATGCTCATGGGCGTGATCTTGCCCCCGCTTGCTTTTACGGAGTCGCGCTCTTCGTATCTCGCGTTCATCGTCATGATGCTGGCGATGTTCGTCTATTCGCAGCACAAGCGCGTGGTGGCGCTCGCTCTGCTTGCGGGAGTTGCGATCGCACCTGTGGCCCTTCCCAAGAATGTCATCCAGCGCATTGAATACACCTTCGCGCAGCCGCCCGAGGAAGGGCAGTTGGAAATCGGCGGCATCCGCGTGGATACCTCCACGAGCGAGCGCTTGAAATCCTGGAAAGCCGTGCTCACGAAAGCCTATCCCCAGCATCCGATCTTCGGCGTGGGGGTGACAGGTGGATTTTTCCTGGATGCGCAGTATCCACGCGTGCTTTTGGAAAGCGGCATGGTGGGGCTTGTGTTGTTCGTGTGGGTGCTGCGGCGCATTTGGACGATGCTACGCACTTGCTATGAAGAGCTGCGCGATCCCGTGTTGCGCGGCGCCGCACTCGGCACGCTCGCCGGCTTTGCAGGGCTGCTTTTCCATGCGCTGGGCGCCAACACCTTCATCATCGTGCGCATCATGGAGCCGCTTATGATCTTGCTCGGGCTGCTTGTGGGCGTGTGGCTTGCGCAGCGCAAAGAGGTGCAAGCGTGAAACGCGGGCTTTGGCTGCTGGGGCTTGTGCTTGCGGCTGTGTCTGCCGAGGCGGGCGAAGTGCGCGTGCTGGCTGCCAGACTCTGGACGGCGCCGGATCACACGCGCTTTGTGTTGGATCTCTCCCGGCCGGTGGAGTATCGCGTCTTTCGTTTACACAAGCCCGAGCGCATCGTGCTGGATCTTTCGCGGGCGCGCCTTGCGGCCGATTTGGACAAGCTGCCCGTGCCCGATCCCGTGGTCGCGCGCGTGCGCTGGGGCAGGCCTAAGGCGGCGGTGTTGCGGCTTGTGTTGGATGTGAAGGAACAGGTGCGGCCGCGCAGCTTTCTTTTGCGGCCCATGCACGGCAAGCCCTATCGCTTGGTCGTGGATCTCATCCGCAAAGCCGAGGAGCCGCCCCCTATCAAGCCTGCGGGCGTGCTCGTGATTGCCGTGGATGCGGGGCACGGGGGTGAGGATCCGGGTGCGATCGGCCCGCACGGCATTCGCGAAAAGGACATCACGCTTGCGGTGGCGAAAAGGCTTGCGCGCATCATCAACGCAACGCCGGGCATGAGGGCGGTGCTTACGCGCCGCGGGGATTACTTCGTGCCGCTGCGCAAGCGCGTGTGGCTTGCGCGACGCGCGCATGCGGATCTTTTCGTGAGCATCCATGCCGATTCGGTGCGCAGGCGCGATGTGGCCGGGGCAAGCGTGTATCTGCTTTCCGAGCGCGGTGCGACACCGGATCGCGAGGCCGAAGCGCTTGCGGCGAAGGAAAACGCATCCGATCTTATCGGCGGCGAGCCTCCGGAAGCGTTTTCCGATCCCACCGTGCGCGCGATCCTTGGGGACATGCTTTCGCGCGCGACCTTGGATGCCTCGGCCTTGCTCGCCGAGGACATCCTCGTCAGGCTCGCGCGCGTGGGGCCGATCAAGTATCGCAAGCCCAAGCGCGCGCGGTTTGTGGTGCTCACGGCATTGGAGATGCCGAGCGTGCTCGTGGAGCTGGATTACCTTTCCAATCCGCGGCGCGAGCGCTTGCTCGCGAGCGCCCGCCATCAAAAGCGCTTGGCGCAGGCGATCTTTGCAGGCATCCGGCGCTTTGCCGAGGCGATGGGCATGTGGTCGCCGAAGCGGCGGCTGCGCGCCTCTGCTGCTTCTCCTGCATGGAATCTTTGAAGGCGCTTTTGCGCGCCTATGCGCGCCTTTTGGGCTTCGTGCGCCCCTATCGCGGGCGCTTTGCGTTGGCGGTGGTGTGCATGCTCGTGCTGGCCGCCACGACGGCGGCATTGGCGTGGCTGCTGCGCCCCGCTGTGGATGAGGCGCTCTCTGCGCGCGATGCGCGCATGATCACGCTCATTCCGCTGGCCGTGGTGGGGCTTTATCTCATCAAGGGCGCGGCCTATTACGGGCAGGCCTATCTCATGGGCGCGATCGCGCAGCGCGTCGTGTTGGACTTGCGCGTGCGGCTTTATGAACGACTGCTTTCGCAATCGCTTGCGTTTTTCGTGCGCCGCAAGACCGGGGAGCTGATGGCGCGCGCGGCCTACGATCCGTTGCTCGTGCAGGCGGCGGTGACGACCGCAGCCACGGCCGGCGTGCGCGATCTTGCAACAGCGCTTGCGCTGCTCGTCGTCGTGTTCGTGCAGGATGCGCGCCTTGCGCTCGTGGCCTTCGTGGTGTTCCCGCTTGTGGTGTGGCCGCTTGTGCATTTCGGGCGCAAGATGCGTGCGGCCACCGAAGGCGGTCAGCGGTCGCTTGCGGAGATGAACGCGCTTTTGGAAGAAACGATCGCCGGCGTGCGCGTCGTGAAAGCCTTTGCGATGGAGCGCTACGAGCGCAGGCGCTTCATAGAAGCTGCGCGCGCGCAACTGGGCTATGCGCTCAAAGCCCTGCGCGTGCATGCGCTTTCGTTTCCGCTCATGGAGCTTTTGGCCGGGCTTGGGATTGCGGGTGTGCTTTGGTATGGCGGCACGAGCGTGGCCTCAGGGCGCACCACCCCTGGGGCGCTTATGTCGTTTCTTGCGGCGGTGCTCATGATGTATGAACCGGTCAAGCGCTTGTCGCGCGCCAACAATGAGATCCAGCAAGGGCTTGCAGCGGCCGAGCGCATCTTTGCGGTGTTGGATGCGCCCATAGAGGTGCGCGATGCCCCCGATGCGCGCGAAGCCCCGCCGTTTCGCGAGGCCATTGAGCTTGTGGATGTGTCGGTCGTGTATCCCAGCGCTGCACGGCCTGCGCTGGATGGAGTGTCGCTTGCGATCCGCAAAGGCGAGATCGTGGCGCTCGTGGGGCCGAGCGGTGCCGGCAAAAGCACGCTGGCGGATTTGATTCCGCGCTTTTTGGATCCCACGCGCGGTTCCGTGCGCTGGGACGGCGTGGATTTGCGCGCGTATCGGCAGGATTCCATCCGCCGGCAGGTGGCGATCGTCTCCCAAGAGGTGGTGCTGTTTCACGATACCGTGCGCGCGAACATCGCCTATGGCAAGCCGGATGCGACGATGGAGGAGATTGAGGCCGCCGCGCGTGCGGCGAACGCCCATGCATTCATTACGGAGCTTCCCGAGGGCTATCACACGGTGCTTGGCGAGCGTGGCGTGGTGCTCTCAGGCGGGCAGCGTCAGCGCATCGCCATTGCGCGCGCCTTGCTCAAAAATGCGCCGATTCTGATTTTGGACGAGGCCACGAGCGCCTTGGATGCCGAATCCGAACGGCTCGTGCAAGAGGCGCTTTTGCGGCTGTTGCGTGGGCGCACGGCGATCATCATCGCGCATCGGCTCTCCACGGTGCGCCATGCCGATCGCATCGTCGTGCTGGAGCGCGGCCGCATCGTGGAGGAGGGCACGCACGAGCAGCTCTTGGCAAAGGACGGGCTCTATGCGCGGCTGTATCGCGCGCAGCTTGCGCGCAACAAGCAGGAGGTGGGGGCATAATGGCGGAGCTTTGGCGCGGCGTGGAGGCCTTTTTCGCAGGGCTTGGCTTTGCGTTCTCTGTGCCCAAGGTGCGCCGCACGCTTTGGGCGGTGCTTGCGATCACGATGATCGTGTTTGTTGCGGCATTGGTGCTGGGCGCATTTGCCGCCTCGTGGTTGGGCGATGTCGTGATTCCGGCGCTTGGTTTGGAGGGATGGCAGGCCACGCTTGCGCATGCACTTGCGCTTGCGCTGGGGTTGGTGTTCGGGCTGTTTCTGTATTGGGTGCTTGCGCCGTTGGCGGTATCTCCGTGGGTGGAGGCGGCCTGCGCGGCTGCATTGCAAGCGCTTGGAGGCGCGCCGGGCAGGCGTAGCTGGTTGCAAGCATGGCGTGCGGCGTTGGCGGCCCTTCTTTGGGGTGTGCGCGGCTTCCTTGCCTGGGCGCTGATTTCGCTCGCCTTGTGGTTCGTGCCGGCCTTGGGCGCTTTGCTTGCGCCGCTTGCTTGGTCGGTGGCGGGGGCCAAGTTGCTCGTGCCGGAGCTTGTGGAGCCTGCGGCGGCGGTGCTCGGCATGGACGAAGCGGCGCTGCGCGCGGAGCTTTCCCGCCGCTTTTGGCTTGGATTCGGGCTTGTGGCTTCGTGGATGTCGGTGGCGCCGCTTGTGGGGCAGCTTGTGCCCGTGATCGGTGCGGTTGCGGCGACCAAGGCGCTTGCCGAAGCTAAGCCGCGCGAATGAGCACGCGCTCACCGACGAAGGCGCGCGCGAACACTTGCAGCACATCCGCAATGCGCATGCGGATGCAGCCGTTGGAGGCCGGCCGGCCGATGGTCTCTTCAAACGGCGTGCCGTGGATGTAGATGCATCGTCGCTTCGTATCCACAAGCCCGCGGCGGTTTTTGCCCGTATCCAACCCCTCCAACCACAGGATACGGCCCACGATCCAGTCTTCGTTGGGATCGGGATGCGGCGGCAGCAGCCCGACGGGCTTGCGCGCGCGAAAGACGGTGAGCGGATGCATATCCTCGCCGATTTTGGCGCAGATGCGATGGCGCCCGAGCGGGGTTTGCAGGCTTCCATACGCATTGCCAAGCCCATAGCGTGAGGTAGAGATGGGGTATTCGCGCCAGCGTCCGGCTGTGCGCTGCGCAAGCACCTGCGAACGCGCCAATACGAGGATCACACGCTCACCCCTGGCGCAAGGATAACCTTTTTCGTTTCTTGGCGCTTGTCGCCGCGCAATGAACGCTTGCTCAGGCAAGCGGAAGCAGGTATCGTTGCGTGCATGAGGCGCATGAAGGCAAAACTTGCGCGGCTTGCGGCGCTTGTGCTGCTCCTGCAGGGGCTTGCGGGCGCCTGCATGCCTTCCGCCCATGCAGCCGCCCAGGCCGAGCAAGCGGCCGCGCATTGCCCCGCCCAAGGCGCCAAGCATCATGCGCATGCGCCTTGCGTCCATTGTGCAGGGATGGCGCAGGGCGCCGATGGGCATGCGCTTGCCTTTCCGGCGCCTGCAGGCGCTCTACTTGCGCCTTCCGTGCAGCCCGCAAGGGCTTGGGCGCGCGCGGCCCATGCGCCCATCGTTGCTGCGCATTCCTCTCGTTCTTCCTCTCTCTGGCTAAGCACAAGACGGCTGCGCTGCTGATCCGCCCGTAAGCGACGAAAGAGGGGGCGCATCGCGCCCTTGGCTGATCTTTTCGCTTCGGGCAGGAGGAAATATGCGCATGTGGATCGCCGCGCTTGCGGCCCTTGCGGCCGCAGGCGCATGGGCGGCGCAGCCCTTGGATCTTGCCACCACGCTTGCGCGCGTGGCCACGCATCCGGCGGTGGCGCGCATGCAGCATCTTGCGGCGGCCGAGGATGCGCGCGCCATCGCCGCAGGCACGCTTCCCAATCCGCGCCTTACGCTCGGCGCGATGAGCCTGCCGGTGGGAAGCTGGGCGCTCGGCCAAGAGCCGATGACGCAGCTCGTCGTCGGCTGGGTGCAGCAAATCCCGGCTCCCGGCGTGCTGGCCGCCTCGCGCAAGGCGCGCAAGGCGCGCGCGAGGGCGCTTGCCCAACAAACGCTGGCCGTGCGCCTTGCGCTTGCCGCCGATGCCTATGCGGCTTGGTGGCGCGTGCGTGCGCAAGAGGCCGCGCTTGCGGCGGCAAAACGGCGCGTGAACGCGCTTGCCCAGGCCGCCCAGGCCGCGCTTGCGCGCTACAAAGCGGGTTTCGGATTGCAGCAGGACCTTTGGCTGGCCGAAGTCGCGCTGGAAGAAGCGCGCGCGCAGGAAAATCGCGTGCAGGCCGAGCTTGCCAAGGCGAAAGCCGCGCTTGCCGCGCTCGTGGATCTTCCCGCATCCGAGATCGCGGTGCCCGAAGTCCCCTGGCGACTTCCGCCTGCGCCTACCAAGAAGTGGCTTGCTGCATTTGCAACAAGCAGCCCCGTGCTTGCTGCAGCAAGCATGCAGCTTGAGGCCGCGCAGGCCGAGGCGGATCGCGCTGTGGCTGCGCGCCTTCCCGATCTTCAACTGGGTCTCTCTTACGGCGCGCGCCGCGGCCGGCGCGATCTTGCCAGCGCCTGGATCGGCATTGAGGTGCCC
>WFOX01000145.1 GCA_015487905.1 Mariprofundales bacterium | reverse complement strand
GCCGCGCGATCGAAGAAACCGAACGCCGGCGCAAGAAGCAGATCGCCTGGAACAAAAAGCACGGGATCACGCCGCAAACCGTGCGCTCGCGCATCAAGGAGGCGCTCATCTGCGAGATGGACTATGCGGGCGTGCCCGAGGTGGAGGCGGCTGAGAAGCCCACCGCGTATCTTTCGGAAGAGGAGCGCAAGGCGCGCATCGCCGAGCTGGAGCGCAAGATGTATGAGGCGGCGGCGGAGTTGCGCTTTGAGGACGCCGCGCGCTATCGCGACGAGATCCAGGCGCTCAAGGCCGCCGGCACCACGGCATAGCGCCGCCTCCGTTATGCCGACCTTTGCGCACCTGCCGCGTCCAAGCAAATAAAGCGCCCGAGACCGAAGGCCACTTGGCGGCCCACGCCCACCATGCGCATCAGCGTAAGCCAGGGTTGCCAGTCGCCGACATCGTCCGGCCAGCGCACATCCAGCATCCAGCCGCCCAGTCGTTCCACGCGCCCGTGGCGAAACGAAAAGCGCTCCACATCCAACCAGCCGTGTGGCACGAGCGCTTCCACCTCCAAACGGCTCATTGGTGCGGCCACGCCGTGCAGCGCCGCGATCATGCGCGCCTTGCGCGCGATCGTGGCTGCAAGGGCTTGGGCGAGCTCATCCGCGGAGGGATTGCGGCCTGCGATGCGCAGCCGCACGGGCGTGGCCGAGCGCCAACGCAGCGTCTCAGGCGAGACCTCCTCAGGCGGCATCCAGCCCGGCGCAAGCGGAAGGCTGGCAATGGCCTCATGCCAAGCGCGTGCGCGCTCCAGTTCGCGCCCGATCAGCCAAAGCGTGGCCTTCCATTGTTGGCCAAGCCGATCCACATGCAGGCTCCAAAGCCGTGGCGCGCCCCCCACGCGCCCAAAGCCTGGGATGGCGAGGTTGCGCGGGCTTTCAAAACCGCTGCCATAGACGCACGAGGGCTGAAACCGGCACCCCTCGCAAGGGCTCGTCGCCGCATCCAATAGACAATGCATTTGCTTGAGGTGCTTGCCGAGCAGCCCCCGCAGCCGAAACGCCACGGCCACAGGCTCGGTCGGCCAGTCCTTGCGCGGCGCAAACGCAAACGCAATCGCGCCCACGGGCAACGGAAGCGTGGGTGCAGGCATGAACTCCTCCTCGTGCGCGTATGAAGCGGCTTACGCTTGCGCATGCACCTGCGCCGTGCAAAGCCCGGGCTGATGAGATTCCAAACTTGTGAGGCTTGACGAAGTGGGGTGAAGTGTGCGTTCATCGCGGAAAAGCCATACAGCATGGAGCCACAGGGAGGTGCGGCCATGCGCGCAAAGCTCGTGTTGGTGGCGCTTGTGCTCGTCTGGCTTGGCGTTCGCGCCCCTTACGCGCTTGCGGAGCTTTTGTTCGTGGGCGTGTTCGTGGGCATGATCGCGGTGGGCGTGTATCAACTGTTCTTCTCGCCGCTTGCACGCAAGCTCGCCCGCCATCGCAAAGAGGCGAGAAGAATGGTGGAAGAGATCGCGGATCACTTGCCGCAGCTTACGCAGCTTTTGGAAGCAAGGCTTGCGGAGCTTGAGCGCGCACAGAAGGCGCACAGACAAGGGGAGCAGCAGGCTTCTTTTTCGCCCCCTTCGCGGGATGCCAAGGACTTGCGCGTGCCTTATCGTCCGCGCGGGCACACGGAAGCGTTTTTGGCCGTGTTTTTGGATCCTTCGCGGTGTTTGCCTGAACAAGTGCGCGGGCACCGTCCCCAGATCCACGCATCGGGAAAGCCCAGGAAGTAGCGCGCTTGTGCGCATGAAAAAGGGGCGCTTGCGCGCCCCTTCGTGTTCATGGGATAGGTTTTTAGCGCTCCACGAGCTTCTTTTCGCCGATCCAGCTCATCATCGCGCGCAACCGCTCGCCGACCTTCTCAATCTCGTGCTCGGCGGCGCGGCGGCGCAACGCGTTCATGCGGATGGAGCCGTTCTTGTAGTCGTTGATGAACTCGCTCACGAACTCGCCGTTCTGAATGGCCGCAAGCGCCTTGCGCATGTTTTCTTTCACATGCTCGTCAATGATGCGCGGCCCCACGACCATGTCGCCGAACTCGGCCGTGTTGGAGATGGAGTAGCGCATGTTGGCGATGCCGCCTTCGTAGATGAGATCCACGATGAGCTTCATCTCGTGCAGGCACTCAAAGTAGGCCATCTCGGGCGGGTAGCCGGCCTCCACGAGCACCTCAAAGCCTGCAAGGATGAGCGAGGTGAGTCCGCCGCAGAGCACGGCCTGCTCGCCGAAGAGATCCGTTTCGCACTCATCCCGAAAGGTCGTTTCAATCACGCCCGCACGCGTGCCGCCGATCGCCTTGGCATAGGAGAGTGCCACATCGCGGGCGATGCCCGAGACATTCTGATGCACGGCTACAAGGCACGGCACACCTGCGCCTTCGGTGAAGGTGCGGCGCACGAGATGCCCCGGGCCTTTGGGCGCGATCATCACGACATCCAGATCGCCGCGCGGCTCAATGAGCTGGAAGTGGATGTTGAGCCCGTG
>WFOX01000144.1 GCA_015487905.1 Mariprofundales bacterium | reverse complement strand
TGCAAGGACGGCACATCGCCGAGCTGCGCGGCGGCAAACCCGGCGATGCGTTGTTTTCCGAAATCTTCGGCACGATCCAGCAAGGGCGCACCTGGCGCGGTGAGATCCAAATCCGCCGCGCAAACGGAGAGGTGCGCATCGTCGCACGCCGCGCAAGCCCGATCATGGACGCGCAAGGACGGCTTGCGCATCAGATCGTGATTGACCGCGACATCACCGAAGAGCGCAAGCAGCAAGAAAAGCTTGCGCACATGCAGCGCTTAGAAAGCCTCGGCGTGCTCGCAGGCGGCATCGCGCACGACTTCAACAATCTTCTCGCCGTGATCCTCAGCCATGCCGCGCTTGCCAAGCGCGAGGTGGAAGAAGGCTCGCAGCTTGCCAAGCGGCTGGAGACGATCGTGCAAAGCGCCGAGCGTGGCGCGGAGCTTTGCCGGCAACTGCTCGCCTATGCAGGCCGCACGCCGCGCACGCGCAAGCTCGTGGATCTCAACGAACTCGTGCGCGCCAACCTCCGTTTGCTGGAGGTCTCCATTCCCAAGCATGCAGAGCTTTCGCTTGCGCTCGCCAAGCGCTTGCCGCGCATCTCCGCCAATCCCACGGAGATCCACCAACTGCTCATGAACCTCATCACCAACGCCGCAGAGGCGCTTGGAGAGCAAGGCGGCACGATCACGCTCACCACCGCGACCGCGCAACTGGACGCAGCGGCATTGCAAGCGCCGACGATGTTCGCAGCCGAGCATGCGCGTCCGGGAAGATTCGTCTTGCTTCAAGTGGCGGATACAGGCTGCGGCATGGATGAGACGACGAAACAACGCCTTTTTGAGCCTTTCTTCACGACGAAGCAAACCGGCCGCGGCCTTGGGATGAGTGCCGTGCTCGGCATCGTGCGCGCGCATCGCGGCGCGATCCGCGTGGATTCCGCGCCCGGGCAAGGCACCTGCTTTTCCATCTGGCTTCCCGCCGCAGAAGAACAAAAAGAAACCCCGCATGCGCGCACGCGCGGGCTTGTGCTCATCGCGGAGCAAGATGCAAGCGTGCGCGAGGTCGCCTGCACGATCCTTCACGAACACGGCTGGCATGTGCTTGGCGTGACCGATGCGGATGCGCTTTTGCAAGCGCTTGCCGCACATCATGATGCGGTCGCGGGCGTGGTGCTGGATCTCTCAGCGGCCGAGCGCAATGGGCCGCAGCTTCTTGCCGCACTGCGCAAGCACAAGCCTGATCTTACGGTGCTGCTCACCTTCGGCGGCGAAGCCGAGGCCGCCGTGCGCGCGCAATGGCAGGCCGATGCCGTGCGTGGCCTTCTTGCCAAGCCCTATCGGCCGCAAGCGCTCGTAGAAGCGGTTGCGCGCTGTTTCGGGGGCGAGGATGGCTGAACGAAAGCCCATGCCTCTTTCCGCGCTCGCCGCGCGCGCAAGCGATCCCGAAGAGCGCCGCGAGCTTTTGCTGCGCGCATCCCCCGTGCTTGCGCTCATGTTGCTCGGCTTTGCGGTCATTGATCTGTTTCGCCAGACCATTGGGGTGGCGCTTGCCGAGATCGTCTTTGCGCTGGGACTTGGCTGGACGGCCTGGGTGCTTGCGCGCAAGGGCACCGAGGCGATTGAGCAGGCCGAGCTCGTCGCCATTGCAAGCTCCTTGCCCGTGTTCTTCTCGTGCCTTATAGATCCCGGTGTTGGGCATGCCGCCATCGCCGGCGTGCCGCTTGGACCGGTGGCTTGGTATGCGATGGGCGGCAGCTGGCTTGGCCGCTTGGCAAGCATCGTGTTTTTCGGCGGCTGGGCGCTTCTTGCGCTTGCGCGCGCGCTTGGCGCCTCGCCCTTCGGGCCTTGGCTGGAATCGTGGGCGGACTGGGGCGGAATGCTCGCGATCACGCTGCTATCGGCGATGATCATGGACTGGCGCGAGCGCGAGGCCGAAGCGCGCCGCGCGGGCTTTCTCGCCGAAGAAGCGAGCATGCGCACTTTCTTGGAGCGCATTCCGGTGGCCGTGGGCGTGGTGCGCGAAGGCGCATGGCTGTTTTGCAACCCGGCCATGCACAAGCTCTGCGGCGGCTGCTCGGTGTCCATCGCTGACGCCATCGGCGAGGATGCATGGCTTGCACTGTTGCGCCACGGCGAACTGCAAACCGATTGGGAAACCGAGGAAGGGCCGCGTCCTGTGCATCTCATCGCCGTGCAAGGCCGCTGGGGGCAACACGATGCCTGGATGGTCATCGCCGTGGACGAAACGGAAACGCGCGAGTTGGAGCGCCTGCGTCGCGAGGAGATGCTGGCCGCGCTTGCGGGGGGTGTGGCGCATCACTTCAACAACCTGCTCATGAGCGTGATGGGCGCAGCCGACCTCGTGCTCACAAGCCGCGACATTCAGGAAGCGCGTGCTCATGCGCGCGAGATCGCGCGTGCGGCAGCGCGCGGGGCCGAGATCTCGCGCGCCCTCGTGGCCTTTGCGCGCACGCGCCCCAAGCGCACCGAACCCATTCAGCCTGAGCTGTTCCTTGCGCGCCATGCGCCCGTGTTGGAGCTGCTTGCCCCCGAAGAAGGGCGCGTGATCGTGGAGACCGAAGAAAACCTCCCCGCCATTGCGGCGGATCGGCGGGATCTGGAGGAGATGCTGTTGCGGCTCGTGCACAACGCGGCTGAGGCCTCGCCGCGCGGAAGTATTGTGCGCGTGGGCTGCACGCGCATGGACATCCACGATCTTGCGGGTTGGCTTGGCGCAGGCACCCCCGGCGAGTTCGTCGTCTTCAGCGTGAGCAACCGCGGGCGCATGGGCACGACCACGCTCAAGCGCGTGTTCACGCCGTTTTACTCCACGCGCGGGCCGCGGCGCGCGGGGCTTGGGCTCAATGTCGTGATGGGCATTGCGCGCAGACACGGGGCGCTCGTGCGCGTGGAGTCCTCGCGGGAAAAGGAAGAGGTGGAGGTGTGCGTCGCGTTTCCGAGCGCGCGGCTGGCAAGAAGTCGGCGCCCGCGCCAGAGTGCGTAGTTCCATTCCAACGAAGGAGTCCATCATGGCCATTCACGACGGATGCACCGTGCAGCTTCGCTACACGCTCACGGATGCGGACACAGGCGAACAACTGGATGCGAGCGGCGAAGAGCCGTTCGTCTACACGCACGGCGCAGGCGAAATCTTGCCCGCGTTGGAGGCGGCGCTTGCCGGGCGCGAAGCAGGCGATGTGCTCACGCTTACGCTTTCGCCGGAGGAAGCCTATGGCGAGCGCGAGGAGGCGCTCGTGCAGCGCGTAGAGCGCGCGCGCCTGCCCGAAGGCCCCGTGGAGATCGGCACGGCCTTTGAGGCTGAGATGCCCTGGGGGCCGCACATCTTCCGCGTCGTGGCCATGGAAGGCGACGAGGTCGTGCTGGACGGCAATCATCCGCTTGCCGGCCGCACGCTCACCTTCTCGCTTGAGGTCGTCTCCGTCCAAGAATCCTAAGGGCACCCATGCGAGAGCTTGCGCGCATCGTGCAGCAAGCGCTTGCTGAGGATGCAACCTGGGACGATGCGACGACGGCGGCTTGCGTGCCTGTCCGCGCTTGGGCGCGCGCCGAGGTGCGCGCCAAAGCGGATGGGGTGCTTTCCGGAAGCGATGCGGCGGCATGGGCGTTTCGGTTGTTGGATCCCCATGCGACCATCGCGCACATCCGCCGCGATGCCGAGCATGTGCGCGCAGGCGATCTCGTGCTCGTCGTGGAAGGCGAGGCGCAAGCGATCTTGCGCGCCGAACGCACGGCCTTGAACTTTATGCAGCATCTTTCGGGTATCGCCACGCTCACGCGCCGCTTCGTGGAGGCCGTTGCAGGCACGGGCTGCCGCATCGCCGATACGCGCAAGACCACGCCGGGTTTGCGCGCGCTGGAAAAGCGCGCCGTGCGCCACGGCGGTGGCGAGAACCACCGCCTGCATCTCGGCGCCGCCGTGCTCATCAAGGAAAACCACATCTTCGCGGCAGGCGGCATCACGGCCGCCGTGCAGGCGGCGCGGCGCGCCCATCCGCGCGCATGGATTGAGGTGGAGTGCGAAAGCCTGATGGAAGTGGAAGAGGCCGTGCGCGCGCGCCCTGATGCGATCCTTTTGGACAACATGTCGCCTCGGCTTGTCGCCCAAGCGCGCGCGCATGTGCCCCGCCACATCCTTTTGGAAGCAAGCGGCGGGATCACGCTGGCCAATGCGCGCGCCTATGCCGAAGCTGGCGCCGATCGGCTTGCGATCGGCGCGCTTACGCATTCCGCACCGGCCTTGGATCTCTCCTTGCGGCTCGCGCGGCTGGAGAAGCGCTAAGACAAAGCGAGGGCGATCTTTTCCAACTGTGCCACGAGCGCTTCCCCAACCTCCTCGGCAAGCGCGTCCTCTTCGGCCTCCACCATGATGCGCAGCTTAGGCTCCGTGCCCGATGGGCGCACAACGAGCCGCCCGCGGCCCGCAAGCTTGGCCTGGGCCGCGGCCATCGCCTTGCGCACATCCTCGCGCTCCATAAAACCGTCCTTGCGCGCAAGCGCAAGGTTCCAATGCCGCTGCGGAAAGAGCGCAAGCGTGGAGGCAAGCTCCGCAAGCGGGCGCTCCGCATCGGCCATCGCGCAAAGCAGTTGCAGGGCCGTGAGCAACCCATCGCCGGTCGTGTTGTAATCCAGCAAAATCACATGCCCGGAGGGTTCGCCGCCGAGATTGCAGCCCGTTTTCTGCATCAGCTCCAGCACATAGCGATCGCCGACCGGCGCGCGGTGCAGGCGCAGCCCAAGCCCGTCCAGATAGCGCGCAAGCCCCATGTTGCTCATGATCGTGCCGACCACGCCCTCGCCGCGCAGTCGCCCGTGCTTGAGCGCGTGCAAAGCCAAGATGGCCAAAATCCGGTCGCCGTCCACGAGGCGGCCTTCTGCATCGCAAGCGATCACGCGATCGCCGTCGCCGTCCAATGCAAAGCCCACATCGGCGCCTTCCTCGCGCACGCGCGCCTGCATCGCTTCGGGATGCACGGAGCCGCAATCCCGATTGATGTTCGTGCCGTCCGGCTGGGCGTGGATCGCCACGACCTCGCAGCCAAGCTCAGCAAAAAGCCGCGGCGCGACATCGTAGGCGGCGCCGTTTGCGCAATCCACGACGACTTTCACGCCGTCAAAGCGCATGCGGCGCGGGAGCGAGGCTTTGAGAAACTCAATGTAGCGGCCGCGCGCGTCATCCACGCGATAGGCCTTGCCGACCTCTGCGGGCTTTACGGGCTTGGGGGGCTTGGCGATCGCCGCCTCAATGCGCTCTTCCACTTCGTCGGGAAGCTTATAGCCGTCCGGGCCGAAGAACTTGATGCCGTTATCGCCGGCTGGGTTGTGTGAGGCGGAGATCATGACACCCGCATCGGCGCGCAGGCTGCGCGTGAGATAGGCCACGGCGGGCGTGGGAATCGGCCCGGCCAGAAGCACATGCACGCCTTGGCTCGTGAAGCCCGCGCACAGCGCCGATTCAATCATGTAGCCGGACAGCCGCGTGTCCTTGGCGATCAAAATGTGCGGCGTGTGCGATAGGCCCTTGCCGAGCACATGCCCGGCCGCGCGTCCGAGCCTGAGCGCGAACTCGGCCGTCATCGGCTCCTCATTCACGCGGCCGCGCACGCCGTCCGTGCCGAAATACTTGCGCGCCATGGCGTCCTCCCCTTGCGGCATCAAGAATCACAGCCGAAAACAATAGCAAGCTTGCCACGCTTTTGCAGCGCGCCCGGCTGCATTCGGGCCTCGTTTGCTTTATGGTTGGGCCTTCTTGTGGTGTGCGCCCCGCATGCGGCCGCGCATGCATCCCTTTCATGGAGGAAACGAAGTTGGCGAGCGCTGCTTTGCCGGATTTTGCTGAACCATCTCGCTTCCGCGCTTGGCGCGCCGTGCATCTTCAAGCCCCGGAAGGACTGCTTGCGAAGGTGCCAAGCAAGCTGCGCGCAGACATTCACCTTGCCGCGCAGGTGTTCCCGTTTCGCGTCAATGACTATGTCCTGCGCGAGCTCATTGATTGGAACGCAGCGCCCGACGATCCGATGTTTCGGCTCGTGTTCCCGATGCCCGAGATGCTTATCCAAGAGGATCGTAGCCGTGTTGCCGAAGCGCTTGCGCAGGGCGATCGCGCCCGACTTGCGGCCGTGGTCACCGAAATCCGCGCGCGCCTCAATCCGCATCCTGCGGGACAGCTTGACGCCAATGCGGCCTACCTCAACGGCCAGCGCCTGGAGGGCGTGCAGCACAAGTATCACGAAACCGTGCTCTTCTTCCCCACGCAAGGACAAACATGCCACAGCTATTGCACCTTTTGCTTCCGCTGGCCGCAGTTCGTGGGCGAGCGCGCCTGGCGCATGGGCGCGCGCACGACGGAGGGACTTGTGCGCTACTTGCGCGCGCATCCTGAGGTAAGCGATGTGCTCATCACGGGCGGCGATCCCATGGTGATGCGCACGGCCCAACTTGCCGCCATCGTGCGCGCGCTTTTGGATCCCGCGCTTGCCCATGTGCGCACGATCCGTATCGGCACGAAGGCGATCAGCTACTGGCCCTATCGGTTTACGCACGACGAAGACGCCGACGATCTCTTGCGCCTCATAGAAGAGGTGCGCGCGCGCGGCAAAGAGATCGCGATTATGGCGCACATTTGCCATCCGCGGGAACTCATGCCGCAGCCTGCGCGCAACGCGGTGCGCCGGCTGCGCGATGCCGGTGCGATCATTCGCGCGCAAAGCCCCGTGCTGCGCTGGATCAACGACGAGGCCGATGTGTGGGCCGAGCTTTGGCGCGAGGAAGTGGCGCTTGGGATTGTGCCCTATTACATGTTCGTGGAGCGTGATACAGGCGCGCAGCACTACTTCGCGCTTCCGCTTGCGCGCTGCTGGGAGATCTATCGCGATGCGATCCGCCAAGTCTCCGGCCTTGCGCGCACGGCGCGCGGCCCGTCCATGAGCGCATGGCCGGGCAAAGTGGAGGTGCAAGGCGTCGCCGAGGTGGCGGATAAGCGCGTGTTCGTGCTGCGCATGATTCAAGCACGCAACCCCAAGTGGGTGCAGCGCCCCTTCTTCGCCCATTACGATGCGCACGCGATTTGGCTGGACGAGTTGCGCCCCGCGTTCGCGAAGCGCTTTTTCTTTGAATCCTAACGCGCCCAGTCGGGCGGCGCAGATAGCGGCCCAAAGACGGCTGGCGCGACCAGCGCCAGCACAAGCGCGATCACCAAGGGTGCCGCAAGCGCGAGCACCACGCCGTGGCGCACCATCGTGCGGATGGACACGCGCCCCGTGCCGAAGACGATCGCATTGGGTGGTGTGGCTGCAGGCAGCATGAAAGCCATGGAACAGGCCATCGTCGCGGGCAGCATGAGCGCAAGCGGATGCACATGCAAAGCCACGCTGGCCGCGGCAAAGATCGGCAACAGGGTCTCGGCCGTGGCCGTGTTGGAGGTGACCTCCGTAAGCAGCACGACGAGATAACCCACGGCCAACATCCACCCAAAGCCAGGAAGATGTGCAAGCGCAAGCTCCTGACCCAACCAGGCCGCAAGCCCAAGCGTGCGGATCGCATAGGCGAGCGCAAAGCCGCCGCCCAGCAGCAACACGACATCCCAAGGAAGCTCGCGAAATGCGCGCGCATCCAAAAGCCTTCCCTCTCTTGCTGGCAGCATGAAGAGCAGCACCGCCGCAGCGGCGGCCACCACGCCGTCGTTGGCCAGCTTCGGCGCCGGCAAAAGGTGTGCCCAGCCCGGAAGCACGAAGGCACCGAAGTCCAGATCGCGGCGCGTGATCCAGGCAAGCGCCGTAAGCACGAACACGCCGAGCACCTTCCACTCCTCAGGCCGCATCGGCCCAAGCGCCGCAAGCCGCGCGCGGATGGCCTCCTCCCCCGCTGCAAGCGCGCCCTTGGGCGCGCGCAGCACCATCGCAAACGCCGCCACGAGCAGCATCGCAGCGGAAACGGGCAAGCCCACGCGCATCCATTCCGCAAAGCCGACCTCAGGCGCCTCGGGAAACTGAATCTCCAAAATGCGCGCAAACGAGAGATTGGGCGCCGTGCCCACGAGCGTGGCCACCCCACCGATGCTCGCGGCATAGGCCGCGCCCAGCAGCAACGGCGCAGCCAGGCTTTCTTCGCGCTCCTTGGGAAGGCCGGCCAGCACCGCAAGCAAAATCGGCGTCATCATCATCGTCGTGGCCGTATTGGAAATCCACATGGAAAGCAGCCACGAAGCCGCCATCGCACCCGCCACAAGCCCGCGCGCGCCAAAGCGCCCGAAGCGCAACAACACATGCAAGGCGATGCGCTCGTGCAGGCGCCAGCGCTGCATCGCAATCGCAATCAGAAAACCGCCCAGAAAGAGAAAGATCACATGATTTACATACTGCACGGCGATCGTTTTGCCGCTTAGCGCACCCACAAGCGGCAACACGGCCAGCGGCAAAAGGGCCGTGGCCGCAAGCGGCACGGCCTCGGTGATCCACCAAGCCACCATCCACAGCGCAAGTCCTGCCGCCGCAGGCGCATGCGGATACGCAGCAGGCGGCGTCCAGAAGACGAACACGAGCACGAACAGCAAAGGGCCCGCGATCAGCGCAATGCGCCTTGTCATCGCCTGGCCTCAAAAAACGCGCGCATCAGCGCGCGCGCTTCGTCTTCCAGAATCCCGGCCGTGATCGCAGGCCGATGGATTTGCGCGCTTGCAAACAGCGCAAAGCGCGACTCCACCGCGCCCGTCTTCGGCTCGGGCGCGCCATAGACGAGTCTTGCAATGCGCGCAAGCGCAATCGCGCCTGCGCACATGCAGCAAGGCTCCACGCTCACGAAAAGCACAGCCCCTGCAAGGCGCTCGTTGCCGAGCGCGCGCGCGGCCTTGCGGATGGCCTCCATCTCGGCATGGGCCGTGGGATCACGGCGCGCGCGCACGCGGTTGCGCCCCACAAACCAGCGCCCATCGGGCAGCCAAAGCGCCGCGCCCACAGGCACCTCGCCCGCCTGCAAGGCGCGCTTGGCTGCGCGCAGCGCGCGCTGCATGCCGGCCATCAGCCACGCGCGCGTGGGCGCTAGCGCTTCGCCTTCGGATCCAGCCAATCCCGAAGCCCCTCGCCGAGCAGATTGAGCCCGAGCACGGTGATGAGGATCGCAAGGCCGGGAAAGCTCGTAAGCCACCACGCAAAGGCGATGTAGTCCTTGCCCTCGGCAAGCATGTTGCCCCAAGAAGGTGTGGGCGGCTGCACGCCGAGCCCCAAAAACGAAAGCCCGGATTCCACAAGCACAGCCCCCGCGACCCCAAGCACCGTGGCGACAAGCAGCGGCCCGGCCGCGTTCGGAAGCAGATGCACGGCCATCAGCCGCCAGGTGGAGATCCCCAGCGCCTCGGCCGCAAGCACGAACTCGCGCGCTTTGAGCGAAAGGATTTCCGCGCGCACAAGCCGTGCGACCCCCATCCACGAAGTCAGCCCGATCACGATCATCACATTCCAGATGGACGGCTCCAAAAACGCGATCACGGCCAGAATCAAGAAAAGGCTTGGAAAGCTCAGCATCACATCCGCAAGGCGCATGATCGCGGCATCCACGCGCCCGCCGAAGTAGCCCGCAGCGAGCCCAAGCGGCGCGCCGAGCGCCACCGCCACGCCTGTGGCGACAAAGCCCACGAGCAAGGACACGCGCGCGCCATAGATCAGGCGCGAAAGCACATCGCGGCCCAATGCGTCCGTGCCAAGCGGATGCGCTTGGGAAGGCGGCAGCAGCACCGCCTTTGCGTCTATCGCGTTTGGATCATAAGGCGCAAGCCACGGCGCCAAGATCGCCACGAGCACCACGAGCGCCACAATGAGCGCCCCTATTGCCGCAAGCGGATGCGCACGCAAAAAGCTCATGCAGCAAGCCCCTTGCGCACGCGCGGATCGGCCCAGGCATAGGCGAGATCGGCAAGCAGGTTGCCCACAAGCGTAAGCACCGCGCCGATGACCGTAATCCCCATCACCACGGGATAATCGCGCATCAGCACGGCTTGATAAAACAAAAGCCCCATGCCCGGAATGGAGAAGACCTGCTCCACGATCACCGATCCGCCGATGAGCCCAGGCACGGAAAGCCCAAGGATCGTGATGATGGGCAGCAAGGCGTTTTTGAGCGCATAGACATAGCGCACGCGCCACTCAGGTGCGCCGAAGGCGCGCATCGTGCGCGTGTAATCGGCGGCAAGCGCCTCCAGCATCCCCGTGCGCATAAAGCGGCTGATGCCGGCAACACCCCCTACCGCCGCCACGAGCACGGGCATCACGAGATGGCGCGCAAGATCCACGGCGCGCTCCCAGGCGGGCATGGAAGCCGCACCAAGCGCATGAAGCCCTGAGATCGGCAACAGCTTGAGATGCACGCCAAGCCATTGCATCAAGAGCAACGCCAGCCAAAACGAGGGCATCGCAAAGCCCACGAACACGAGCACGGTCGTGGCGCGATCCAGCCAGCCTTGCGGCCTTGCCGCCGCGGCCACGCCGATCGGCACGCCGAGCACAAAGATGAGCAGCATCGCAAGCAGGTTGATGCCGATCGTGATCGGAAGCCGCTCGGCGATCTTGTCCCAAACGGGGCGATGATCGGGCGCGAACGACTCCCCGAAATCCAAATGCACGAGCTTGTCCAGCCAAATGAGGTATTGCTTCCAAAGCGGCTGATCCAACCCATAATAGGCGCGCAGCTTCTCCACGGCCTCAGGCGTGATGCGCGGATTCATCTGCACGGCGACAGCAGCCGGATCGCCCGGCGCAAGATGCACGACGGCGAAGGACACCGCCGTAATGCCCAGCAGCACGAGCGGCATCGCGGCAAGACGCCGAGCTAGATACGCAAGCATGCCGCGATGCTTGCACGCCCACGCGCGTAGCGCCAAGGCGCGGCGCGGCTTGCATGCCGGTATTTACTCGCGCATCTTGGGCCGATACGATGCTGCACCCTTTGCAAAGCCCCCGAAAAGAGGAGGCCGCGATGCCGCTGACCAAGGAACAGCTCGCGGAGTTTGAGGAGCTTTTGCGCAACTGGCGCAAGGAGCTCATTGAAGGCCAGAAGAAGAGCATCCATGCGCTGCACGAGCAGGAATCGGTCGTGCATCCGGATCTCGCCGATCAAGCGGCGGCGGAGATGGATGTGAATTTTGACCTGCGCCTGCGCGATCGCGAGCGCAAGCTCTTGCGCAAGATTGATGAAGCGCTGGAGCGCATCAAAACGGGCGAGTATGGCATCTGCGAGAACTGCGGCGCCGACATCGGCGTGCGCCGCTTGCGTGCGCGGCCTGTCACCACCCTTTGCATTGATTGCAAAACCGCCCAGGAGCAAGAAGAGCGCACGCGCAGCGAATAAATCCGCGTTTCCCAAAGCCGCGCGCAAAACTGAACGAAAAAGGCGCGCTTTGCGCCCGCGGGCGGAATCTTGCTACGCTTGGCAAGCGATCCAGGCGCGAAGGGGGCGCGCGTGCTCAACCGGTTGCTGCGGTTTCTTGATCGCCACGAGCGGTTCTTCGGCTGGCCGCTTGTGCTTGCGGCCGCGCTTGGTTCGTTCGCCTTGGCGCTGAAAGCACCGGGATTTTTGGAGCAGCTTGAGTGGAAGCTTTTGGATGCGCGCTTTCGCTTGCGCGGCCCCGTGGCTCCGCCGCCCAAGATCGCGATCGTGGCCATTGACGATGCCTCTGTGGCCGCCATCGGCCGCTGGCCTTGGCCACGCACGACCATCGCCGCGCTCGTGGAAAAACTGCTTGGAAACTACCATGCGCGCGCGCTCGCGTTTGACATCGTGTTTTCCGAACCCCAACGCAATCCATTCGCGGAGGCGCTGCGCGCCTTGCCGCCCACAGCCCCACCATCCTTGCGCGCGATGCTCCAAGCGCACCTCGCGCTCGGCGATGCCGATGCGCGGCTTGCGGCCACGCTAAAGCGATATCAAGACCGCATCGTGCTCGGCTACTTCTTCTACCCCAAGGGCAGCAAGCCGCCCGCCTCCATCGCGCGCGAGCTGGATCAAGAGGTCGCGCGTCTCAAAAACTCGGCCATCTCCGTCAAGGTGGAGGGCGGCGCGCGCGTGATCGGGCCGCCTGTCGCGGTGGCCATTGAAAACAACATCCCCAAGATCGCCGCAAGCGGGCCTGTGGCGGGATTTTTCAACTTTTTCCCGGATGACGACGGCATGGTGCGCCGCGTGCCGCTTGTCTTCCGCGTCGGCAAAGAGGTATTCCCCAATCTTTCCTTGCAACTGCTGCGCGTGGGGCTTCGCTGGCCCGAGGTGATCTTGGAGACCGGCCCCGAGGGCGTGGAAGGCCTGCGCATCGGCGCGCGGCGGCTTGCCTTGGATCCCGCAGGCAAGCTCTTGCTCAACCACTACGGCCCTGCGCGCACCTTCCCGCACATCTCGGCCAAGGATGTGCTTGCCGGCACGGCCGATCCAAAGGCCTTGCGCGACGCTTTTGTGCTCGTGGGCGCCACGGCCATCGGCATTTACGACTATCGCCCCACGCCGTTTGACTCGGCCTTTCCGGGCGTGGAAGGCCACGCCGCCGCGCTTGCCAACATGCTGACGGGCAACGAACTCGTGCGCCCGCGGGGGCTGGTGGCCGTGGAATGGGTCGGCGCCTTTCTTTGGCCGCTCGTGTTGGGGCTTGCTGCACTGCGGCTGGGACCCGTGGGACAAGCGCTCGTGCTCGTGGGCGCGCCGCTTGCCTTCGGCGCGCTCGGCTTTGAACTGTTCGCGCAGCATCGGCTTTGGCTTAAGATCGTGTATTGGATGCTCGGCGTGGTGCTCGCCGTGTTGCCCGTGCTCGTCGTGCGCTACTTGATTGAGGCCTATCGGCGCTCGTTCATTCACGATGCGTTTTCGCACTATCTTGCGCCTGCGGTGGTGGAGGAACTTGCCAAGCACCCGGAGCTATTGCGGCTTGGCGGCGAAAAGCGCGAGATGACGGCGATGTTTTCGGATATTCAAGGGTTTTCCAGCTTTTCCGAGCGCATGAGCCCCGAGGAACTCGTGCATTTCCTCAACATGTATCTCGGCGCGATGAGCGATGTGATCTTGGAGCATGAGGGCACGATTGACAAATACGAAGGCGATGCGATTGTCGCCTTTTTCGGCGCGCCGATTCATCAGCCCGATCATGCGCTGCGCGCCGTGCGCACGGCGCTTGCGCAGCAGGCCTTGCTTGCACGGCTGCGCGAGGAGTGGGCGCGCGAGGGCTGGCCGGCCGTGCATGCGCGCATCGGCATCAACTCAGGCGAGATGGTCGTGGGCAACATGGGCACCGAGCGGCGCATGAACTACACGATCATGGGCGACAATGTGAACCTCGCCTCGCGATTGGAAGGCGCTTGCAAGGTGTATCGCGTGCCGATTCTCATCAGCACCTCCACCTATCAGCTCGTGCGCAATGCGATTCAGGCGCGCTTTATTGATCGCGTGCGTGTGGTCGGCCGCGCCACCCCCGTGGAGCTATACATGCCCGCAGGCGAGCGCGGCGAGGTGCCTGAAGAGAAGGTGAAGATCTTCCGCGCCTACGAGCGCGCATGGACGCTGATGCAAAAGCGCATGTTTGATGAAGCGGAAAAGCTCTTTGCGCAGCTTGCGCTCAAGCACAAAGACCCCCCTTCCGAGGTCATGCTTGCGCGCGTGCGCCGCTACAAGCAAAGCCCGCCGCCCAAGGATTGGGACGGCGTGTATCAGCTTGAGCAGAAGTAGGCTAGGCTTATCCGCCCATGAGCTATCTCGTGCTTGCGCGCCGCTATCGCCCGCAGCGCTTTTCGGAGGTCGTGGGCCAGGAGGTGGCTGCGCGCGCGCTCAGGCGCGCCGTCGCCAAGGGCAGGCTTGCGCATGCGTATCTGTTTGCCGGCATCCGTGGCGTGGGCAAAACGACGCTTGCGCGCATTCTCGCCGCGGCCGTCAATTGCGCGCAGCCCGAAGACGGCGAGCCGTGCCTTGCCTGCGAGGCCTGCCGCGCCGTGCGCGAGGGCACCACGCTGGATGTGGTGGAGATGGATGCCGCAAGCCACACAAGCGTGGACGATGTGCGCGAAATCTTGGAAGCCGTGCGCTATCCGCCCGCGCAGCTTGCGCGCAAGGTGTATATCGTGGATGAGGCGCACATGCTCTCCAAGGCCGCCTTCAATGCGCTTTTGAAGACCTTGGAGGAGCCGCCTGCGCACGCATTGTTCATCCTCGCCACGACCGAGCCCGAGAAGGTGCCGCCCACCGTGCGCTCGCGCTGCCAGCGCTTTGACTTGGCGCGGCTTCCCCGCGCGCGCATCGCCGAGCACTTGGCGACCGTGCTGGACAAAGAGGGCGTGGCGTATGAGCCCGAAGCGCTGCGGCTGCTTGCGCGCGCGGCCGACGGAAGCCTTAGAGACGCGCTCAGCCTTGCCGAGCGCATGATCGCGTTGGAAGAAGGCCGCATCAGCGAAGAGGGCGTGAAACGCGCGCTCGGCGTGCTCGGCCCTGAGGTGGCTGTTGCGCTTGCCGATGCCGTGTTTGCAGGCGAAGGCGCAAAGGCGCTGGGTATCCTGCACGAGGCCATCGCCCAAGGTCATGCGCCGCGCGCGGTGTTGCAGGCATTGCTTGCGCTTTGGCGTGCGCTCGGCTGCGCCGTGCAAGGCGCGCCCATCCCGGAGGAGCTTTCCGAAACCGAGCGGCAATGGATCGCCGCAAAGGCGGCGCATGTTCCTTGGCTTGCATTGGATTTGCGCGTGCAGGTGCTCGTGCACGGGCTGGGCGGGCTTGCCGCCGTGGATGAAGAGTTGGGCGCGGAGCTTTTGTTGCTGCGCTTGTGCGGGCTTGGGGAGCTTGCGCCGATTCAAGCCGAGGCGACAAAGGAAACGGGCACATCCCCCACGCCGCAGCGCGCTGAGCACACCAAGGCGGCGCAGCGCGGCGACGATTGGGCGGCAATCGTGGAGGCGTTTGCCGAAACGCATGCGGGGGATGCGGCATTGCTTGCGCACACCGAGGGCAAGCGCGAGGCACAAGGCTGGCGCGTGCGCGTGCCTGCATCCGTGGCCGCCAGCATCACGCCGCGCTTGCAAAAGAGCTTTGCCGCATGGCTCGGCGAGCCTGTGCGCTGGGAGGAAGGCGAGGCGGAAGAAGCGCCCGTGCGCGTGCGTGCGCGCGCACAGCAGCAAGCGACGGAACAGGCATGGGAAGAAGCGCGCCGGCATCGCGCCGTGCAGGCCGTGCAGCAAAAGCTGGATGCAAAGCTCGTGGAGGTGATTCCCCCGCAAACACCCAAAGGAGGGGCATCGTGAATCTCTTCAAGATGATGCAGCAGGCCAAGGCCGTGCAAGAGCGCTTGAAAGCGCTGGAAGAGGAACTGCGTGCGCTCACCGTCACGGGCGAGGCCGGCGCGGGGCTTGTGCGCGTGGTCGTAAGCGGCGAGCGGCGCGTGCAGAAGATTGAGGTGGATCCCACGATTTGGGAGGAGGAGCGGGAGCTTGCGCTGGATCTCATCGCCGCCGCGGTCAATGACGCCCTCGCCAAGTTGGACGAGGCTGTGCAGGCCAAACAGCGCGAGTTGCTCGCGGGCTTGCCGCTGCCGCCGGGAATGCTGGGCGCATGATTCCAGGCTCGCCGAAAGCGCTTGCGCGTGCTGTGGAGGCATTCGCCACATTGCCGGGCATCGGCCCGAAAAGCGCCTTGCGCCTCGCGCTTGCGATCCTGGAGCGCGGCGAGGAGGGCGCACGGGCGCTTGCCCAAGCGATCACGGGGCTTGTGGAGGAGGTGCGCTTTTGTCGCCGCTGCGGCGGCTTTTCCGAAGGGGAGCTTTGCGCGATCTGCACGAACCCGCATCGGGATGCGGCGCTTGTTTGCGTCGTGGAGCAGCCCGTGGATGTGCTCGTCATGGAGCGCGCGCAGGCCTTTTCCGGCACCTACCATGTGCTGCACGGGCGGCTGGATCCGTTGGGCGGCGTGGATGCAAGCAAACTGCGCCTTGCTGAGCTGGATGCGCGCGTGGCCCGCGGCGTGCGCGAACTGATCCTTGCCACAAGCGCCACCGTGGACGGTGAAGCGACCGCGCACTTTCTTGCACGCCGCTATGCACCTTCGGGCGTGCGCATCACGCGCCTGGCGCGCGGCGTGCCCGAGGGCGGCGAGCTGGAGTATTTGGATGAGTTCACGCTAAGGCGGGCGCTTTCCGAGCGCGTGGCCTGGACGAGCGACGAAACCGCCGCTTCGTGAGCGAACGCGCCCCCCTCGGTCTGCTTGCGCTCGCAGCGCTTGCGCTTGTCGGCTCGCTGCACACAGCCCCCCTGTTTGATCTGGATGAAACGATTTATGCGCTCGCGGCGCGCGAGATGCTCACCACGGGCCATTGGTTCGCACCGAGCGTGCATGGCGAGCCGTTTTTGGAAAAACCGCCCCTGGGCTACTGGCCTTGGATGCTTTCGTTTGCGCTCTTCGGCGTGAATGCCTTTGCCGCGCGGCTTCCCTCGGTGCTCGCCACGCTTTTGACGGCATGGCTGCTTGCGCACACGCTGCGCGCGTTGCTCGGACGCCGCACCGCACTTGTCGCGGCCTTGCTTTATCTCAGCTTTTTGCAGGTGCAAGTGCTTGCGCGCGCGGCCATCTTTGATCCCTTTCTCAATCTCTGCATCACAGGCGCATTGCTGCTGTATGCGCGCTTTCTTGCGCTTGCGCGCGCGCAGGATCTTGCTTGGGCGGGCTTTTTTGCCGGGCTTGGCGTGGCCGTCAAAGGCCCGGTGGGGCTTGTGATCCCGCTTGGCGTGATCTTCGCAGAGCGCGTGCTCGCAGCGGGCTTTGCCGCTCTTGTCGGCATCGTGCCGCAGCTTGTGCGCCCGCGCGTTCTCGCGGCCTTTTTGCTTGCCGCCCTTCCCCCGTATCTCGGCGTGTATCTAAGCGAAGGCACGGCCTTTTTCGCCGACTTTTTCCTGCGCCACAACCTAGAGCGCGCAGCAAGCGCCATGCAGGGCCATGCGGGCGGCTGGCATTACTATCTCGTCGTCATTGCCCTGGGCGGGCTTCCGCTTTCGCCCGCCTTGCTTCCTGCGCTTGCTGCGGCCTGGCGGCGGCGCAGCGGCACCGATCACGAAGCGCTTGTTTTGCGGCTTGCGTTTGCATGGTTCATATTCGTGCCGCTTTTGTTCTCGTTCGTGGCCACGAAGCTTCCGCACTATGTAAGCAGCATTTGGCCCGCAGGTGCGATCCTGCTTGCGCTCGGCTGGCCCAAGCGGCCCGGCTGGGCGCGCGCAGGCGCAGCACTTGCAGGACTTCTGGGCGCCTTCTTCGTCTTGCTCGTTCCTTTTTGGCCTGAGCTAGAGCACCTCGTGCATCATCCGCGCGCACGCGCGGCACTTGCCGATGCCGCGCCGCCTGATGCCGCGCTCATCGTGTGGGGCCTTTTCGTGCTCGGCATGGCCGTCTGGGCGGCGCTTCGCCCCCAACCCATGCGGCTTGCGACACTTGGCCTTGCGCTTGGGCTTGCCGTGGCTGCGGGGGCGGCGCCTGTCGTTGCGCAGGTGCAAGAAGGCCCGTTGCTTGCGATCGCCCGCGATTTGCGCACGCTTCCCGCCGATGTGCCCGTGTTTTCGTTGGCGCTGGAGGCGCCCTCGGTGGCCGTGTATGGGCGCGACTACCATGTGCTTGCAGATGCGCGCGCGCTTGCGAAGCTGCACCCACCCTTTGCGCTCTTTTTGCGCAGCGAGCGCCGCCAAGACCTTCCCGCATGGCTGCGCGCGCGCACGCCGCGCATCGCGCAAGGCGGCTATCTCTACTACCGGGTAGAGCGGTGAAGCTTTCGGTCGTGATCCCCGCCTACAACGAGGCAAGAAGGCTTCCGCGCACGCTCAAGGAAGCCTGGGCCTGGCTTTGCGCGCACGAGCCCGAGCACGAAATCCTCGTCGTGGATGACGGAAGCCAAGACAACACGCGCGCGCTTGCACAAGCGATGCAAAAGGACATCCCGAGCCTGCGCATCGTCGGCTATGCCGACAACCGCGGCAAGGGCTATGCGGTGCGCGCGGGGATGCTTGCAGCCAAGGGCGCATTTCGGCTTTTTATGGATGCCGATCACTCCACGCACATCTCGGAGTGGGAAAAAGCACGCGCGCTGTTGCAACAGGGGGCGGATGTCGCGATCGCCTCGCGCAAGCTTCCGGATAGCGAGATCCCCGTGCGCCAGCCCTGGCTGCGCGAGCGGCTTGGCGAGGCCTTCAATCTGCTCGTGCGCGCAGCCTCCGGCCTTCCCTTTCGCGATACCCAATGCGGCTTCAAGG
>WFOX01000143.1 GCA_015487905.1 Mariprofundales bacterium | reverse complement strand
CTTGCGTGCCGCTTGCGCGCACGGGCCGCAATCCCTGGCGGGATGCACGCTATCTGGCGGCGCTTGTGCGCCTCATGCGTAGATTGCGTCCCGCCAAGGTGCTGGCCTACACGATCAAGCCCGTGCTCTATGGGGCGATGGCCGCGCGCATGGCGGGTGTGCCGTTTTATGCGCTCATCACGGGGCTGGGCGTGCTGGCTCACACGGGGCAAGGGCGCTTGCTGCGCCCGCTTGTGCGCCGCGCATTGCTGGGGGCGGAAGGCGTGTTTTTCCAAAACCCCGATGATCGCCGCGATCTCGGCTTTGCCGAAGACTTCGGCGTGCTCGTGCCGGGCTCGGGCGTGGATTTGCAGCATTTTCAGCCCGCGCCGATGCCTTCCATGCCGCCGCTCGTGTTTCTGTTCGTCGGGCGCTTTCTGCGCGCGAAGGGCATCGGTGAGTTCGCCGAGGCGGCGCGCATCGTGCAGGCGCGCTTGGGGAAAGAGCAGGTGCGCTTTCAGATCGCGGGCTGGCGGGATGCCTCACCCGATGCCGTCTCCGAGGACTGGCTGGTCCGGCAAACGCATCTGGAGAACCTCGGCATGCTGGCTGATGTGCGGCCGGCAATCGCCGGGGCGCATGTGTTTGTGCTTCCTTCCTATCGCGAGGGCACGCCGCGCTCGGTGCTGGAGGCGATGGCGATGGCGCGCCCGATCATCACCACCGACGCGCCGGGTTGCCGTGAGACCGTGCGCGCGGGCGAAAACGGCTGGCTCGTGCCCGTGCGCGACGCCAAGTCCCTGGCCGAGGCGATGGAGGCGGCCTGGCATGCACGCGATAGGCTTGCCGCGATGGGCATGGCCTCGCGAAGAATGGCCGAGGCGCGCTTTGATGCGCGCAAGGTGAGCCGCATGATGCTCAAGGAGATGGGGCTGTGGCCAAGCGGCTGATGGACATCGTGGGGGCGACATTGGGGCTGGTGCTCTTTGCGCCGGTCATGGCGCTTGTCGCCGTTGGCGTGTGGCTGGATCTCGGTCGCCCCATCCTGTTTCGCCAGGTGCGCACGGGGCTGCATGGGCGTCCGTTTGTGCTCGTCAAGTTTCGCACGATGCGCGAGGCCACGGGGCCGGACGGCCAGCCGCTTTCCGATGCCGAGCGGCTTACGCGCTTCGGGCGTTTCTTGCGCGCCACAAGCCTGGATGAGTTGCCCACGCTCTGGAATGTGCTGAAGGGGGAGATGAGCCTCGTGGGGCCGCGCCCGCTGCTTCCCGAGTATCTGCCGCTATACACGCCCGAGCAGGCGCGCCGGCACGAGGTCAAGCCCGGCATCACGGGCTGGGCGCAGATTCATGGCCGCAATGCGCTTTCTTGGGAGGAGCGCTTTCGGCTGGATGTCTGGTATGTGGATCACCAAAGCCTCTGGCTGGATGTGAAAATCCTCTTGCTTACCTTTTGGAAGGTGATCAAGCGCGAGGGGATTTCGGCGCCCGGCCATGCCACGATGGAAAAGTTCCGCGGCACGCAGGCGAAGGATTCGGCCCGATGAAGGTGGCGATGCTGGGCGCGGGCGGGCATGCGCGGGTCGTGGCCGATGCGGCGCGCGCGCGCGGATGGAAGGTCGTGGCTTGCTATGACGACGATCCCGAAGCCTTGCTTGCCGAGGCGCCGCGCCGGGGCGCGCTTGCTGATCTTTTGAGCGAGGCGCATCTCTATGAGGGTGTGCTTCTGGGGCTTGGCGACAATGCGTTGCGCCGCCGGTGGTTGGAACGACTCCTGCAAGCAGGCGCGCACCTGCCCGCGCTCGTGCATCCCTTCGCCTGGGTGAGCCCCTCGGCGGTGCTCAAGGAGGGTGTGGTAGTCATGGCGGGCGCCATCGTGCAAACGGGGGCCGTGCTCGGGGGCGGATGCATCGTGAATACGGGTGCAAGCGTGGATCACGATTGCAGGCTGGGTGCGTGCGTGCATGTGGCGCCCGGGGCGCGGCTTGCGGGCGGCGTGCAGGTGGGGGACGGGGCCTGGATCGGCATCGGCGCCTGCGTGCGCGAGGGCGTGCGCATCGGCGAGGGCGCGTTGGTGGCGGCCGGGGCCGCGGTTGTCGCGGATGTGCCGGATGGCGCGCGCGTAGGCGGCGTGCCCGCGCGCCCCTTGTGAGGAGAAGCCATGCAAGGTTGGCCTTGGTATTCGGACGAGGAGATCGCAGCTGTTGTGGAGGTGATGCGCTCAGGGCGCGTGAATCAATGGACGGGCGAGCATGTGCGCGCCTTTGAGCGCGAGTTTGCAAAGGCCGTGGGCGCGCGGTATGCGGTGGCGCTTGCCAATGGCACCGTGGCTTTGGAGGCGGCGCTGCGCGCGCTGGGCATCGGATGGGGCGATGAGGTGATCGTGCCGCCGCGCTCGTTCATCGCCTCGGCCTCGGCGGTGGCGTTGGTGGGTGCGCGGCCCGTCTTTGCCGATGTGGACCGGGATTCGCAAAACCTGGATCCCGAGGATGTCGCCCGCCGCATCACGCCACGCACGAAGGCGATCGTGGCCGTGCATCTTGCGGGCTGGCCGTGCGAGATGGATGCACTCAAGGAGCTTGCCGACAGCCACGGCCTTGCGCTTATTGAGGACTGCGCGCAGGCGCATGGTGCGCGCT
>WFOX01000142.1 GCA_015487905.1 Mariprofundales bacterium | reverse complement strand
GCCCGTGCAGCGCTTTCTTGCGCAAAGCGAGGAGGATGCGAAAAGACTTGTCGCCATCGGCGCCGATCCCGCGCGCGTGGTCGTGGCGGGCAATCTCAAATACGCCGTGCCCGCGCCCGAAGTGGATGCGGAGGCGCTTCGCGCGCGCATCGACCCTTGGGGGGCGCGCACGGTGCTCGTCGCGGCGAGCACCCATGCGGGCGAGGAGGCGGCGATCGCGCGCATGTTCCATGAGCTTGCCGCACTTGCGCCCGAGCTGTTGCTCGTCGTCGTGCCGCGCCATCCCGAGCGCTTCGATGAGGCCGAAGAGGCGCTTTTGGAGGCGGGCTTGCGCGTGCGGCGCTGGCAAGAGGCGCCTTCGCCCGAGGATCAGGCGGTGCTTGTGGATGCGGTCGGGGTGCTCGCGGGGCTTTATTTCATCGCCGATCTCGCCTTTGTGGGCGGCTCGCTTGCGCCCATAGGCGGGCACAATCCGCTTGAACCTGCGCGCGCGGGTGTGCCGGTCGTCGCAGGCCCGCATGTGCAGAACTTCCGCGAAATCTACGAGGAGCTCGTGCGCGCGGGCGGCGCGGTCGTGGCACGCGATGAGGCCGAGCTGCGCGCGGTTTTATCCCGCTGGCTGGAGCGCCCTGATGAGCGCGCGCAGGCGGGGGAGAGGGCGCGCGCGTTTGCCGAGGCCCAGGCCCATGTGCTGGATCGCGTGTGGGCGGAGGTCTCGCGTTTTCTTCAAAAATAACCCAAAATCACGCCAAAATCCGAAACATCGCCAATGTTTGCAAATGTGTTTCAATCGCCGATCCATGCCGTGCTGTAGGTCGCCCTTTAGGGCGACACGGCGCCGGCGTTTGCAATCGGGGCTGAACATGTAGGGCGAAAGCCCGGCCTGCAGGTGCCTTTTGTGGATGGTTTGCCATTGGTGATCGGGTGAAATGACGAAATGAAGGCCCATGCGTCAGGTCACCACCGCGCTTTCCTTTTCCGTCGCGCCTCCAGCCTATCCAGAAGCCCTGCCAACGTGTCCATTTCCTCCCGAATCCGGTTCGCCGCCTCCGCAATCTTGGCAGGGGTGTTGTCGTATTCATGGACGATCAGGTTCCGCAAATCCCGCATCTCCAGCCACCGCTCCGGATTTATGCCCAACCCATAGCGTTCCGCAAGCGCCAACACATCTAGCATCGTAAGCGGATCCACACTCTCCCCCTGCACGAGCATCCACAGCCGCAGCACCTTTCCCATGACATCCTGAAGCTTGGAAAACCGATAGGCCACCTGATCCAGGAAGGAAACATGCACATCGTCCTGAAGCACCCTTTCCACCTTGGCCCCGTCCAAGGGAAGGCCCACCGCCTGATCCAGCAGCCGAAAGGCCGCGGCCAGGCGCCGAAGATGCGTGTGGGCTTCTTCCAGCGCCAGCGTATAGCGCTCCTCCGGCGTCAAAGCTCTACTCCCGTCGTGATCGCCTCCTGCTCCACGAGCCGCTGCGGATCTTCCTGAATCACCACATCAATCTTGCGATCGCCGATTCTGAGCTTGAGGCGCGCAAGGAAGCGGAGCTGCCGATCCAACAAGTGATCCCTGCAGGCTGGAATGATGTAGAGATCAATGTCGCCGCCCTTTTTGTGCGGATCCACCCTGCTGCCGAACAGGATGACCCTCGTGCCCGGCCCGAACGCTTCTGCCGCCGTTTCCTTGATGCTGCGGACCTCATCCCTGCGAAGACGGATGGCTTGGCATGCGGTCATTTCGCGTCCATTCCCCCGAGGCGATTTGCCCAAGCACAAGCATATTAAGCCAGAGAACGCGAAGATCCAACATGTCCTGTCCTGATTCGGCTCCAAGCCCCGCGGCCCAAAACGCTCCGAGCGGAAGGTGATGCCGGGGGCGGGACTCGAACCCGCACGGGCAAAGCCCCGGGGATTTTAAGTCCCCTGCGTCTACCGTTCCGCCACCCCGGCTCTAAAAGAGAGGCCATCGCGCGCGTGCATGGAGGCAGGGGCGGGAATCGAACCCGCGTATGAGGGTTTTGCAGACCCTTGCCTTACCACTTGGCTACCCTGCCGGAGAGAGCAAGAGGAGGAAAGCTGGAGCGGGAGACCGGACTCGAACCGGCGACCTCAACCTTGGCAAGGTTGCGCTCTACCAACTGAGCTACTCCCGCGCTTTGCGGATGCGAATCATGGCCGTTTTCAAGGCGCTGTCAAGATCCCTCGTGATGCGTGATGAGCAGGTGCGCGCAAGTTGTGCTATAACAGGGATCGGCAAGGCAAACCCTTTGGGCAAGCGCTTGCGCGTTCGCTTGTTGCGGCTCCAAGTGCGGCCTTAAGGACTTTGCCTGCGCCGATGCGCCGAGGCCTGCTTGCGTGCGGGAAAGGCGCAACACCCACCAAGCGCCAAGGGGGGAGCCATCGTGCACGGGATGGAGCTGGATGTGCAGGAGCTCTATCGCCAAGCCCGCGAGGCGATGGCCAAGGGGAACTATCGCCTCGCGCGCGAGCTCTTCGCGCGGCTTTGGGAGTCACCCACCTGGCAAGCGGATCACGAACTGCAAAGGCTGTATGCGTTCGCTTGCGAGCGCACGGGGGACTACACCGAGGCGCTGGAGGTGTATCGCCGCATGATGGAGAGCTACCGCGCCGCAGGCGAGCTGGAAGAGGCCGCGATCGCCGAAGAGGCGATGGTGCGCTTCCGCGAGCTTGCGGCCGAGGTGGAGCGCGACGCGGCGTTTCGCAAGGTGGATTTGCTTGGCGAAGACGAAGAAGGCGAATGGTTGGAACGATTGTTTGCGATGGGCTACGACCGGCGGCTCAAGCCCGGGGAAGTGCTTTGCCGCGCGGGCGATGTGGCACGCACGATGTGGCTGCTGTTGCGCGGCGCTGTGGAGGTCTCTGTTCCCGATGCGCCTGTGGAGACCCTGCAAGGCCGCCCCGATCGCCCCTGCTTGCTCGGCGAGCTCGGCTACTTCACGAACATGCGCCGCGCGGCCACGCTCACCTGCGCGACAGCCGTGCACCTCAAGGAGCTTCCTTATGAACGCCTTGCGGCTTATGAGCGCGCGCATCCTGAGGCCGCGCGTGTGTTAGACGGGTTATATCGCCGGCGCATCCTCTTCCCGCTCTTATCACGGCATGAGATCTTCAAGCGCATTCATGAGCCCGATCGCAAGCGCTTGGCGGCGATGTTTGCGCGCACGCAGGCGCATCCCGGCGAGGTCGTCGTGCCCGAAAAAAGCGAGCATCCCTATGCCTACTTCGTGCAAGCGGGCGTGCTGCTCGTGCTCGCGCGCGGCGAAAAGGGACATGAGCGCCTCGTGGGCGCGGCGCATCCCGGCGACATCGTCCATCTCGGCGGGCTTTTGCGTGGCTTTCGCTCCCGCTATGCGGTCGTCGCAGGCTCCCCCGCCCGCTTGCTGCGCTTGGCGCGCGAGCGCTTTGAGCCGCTTATGGTGAAGCGCCCTTGGCTGATCAAGGCCATCTTGCAGCAATCCCGCATGGCCGAAAAGCCCGAGATCATGCACCCGGAGGCGCACAACCTCTGGGCCTTTGACCGCTATGTGCCCTTGCGCAAAAAGCACTAAGCTGGGATGGGCTTTCCCGCGTGGCAGGCTTGGAAAGGCAAGGCTAGCATGCGCTTGCAAAGGAGGGCGGCTTGTTTCGGAGGATTCTCATCGCCAACCGCGGCGAGTGCGCGATCCGCATCATCCGCGCCTGCCAGGAGCTCGGCATTGAGACAGTCGCGATCTATTCCGAGCCCGATGCGCATGCGCTGCATGTGAAAAAGGCCGATCAGGCCGTCCTCATCGGCCCTGATCCCGTAAGAAGCTACCTCAACATCTACCGCATCGTGGATATCGCCGAGAAGGTCGGGGCGGATGCCGTGCATCCGGGCTATGGATTTCT